>CAYUAV010000617.1:0-2809 GCA_964442665.1 uncultured Bacteroidales bacterium | reverse complement strand
GTACCGAGTTTCATAATTATCAGAGCAGTCAATGATCATATCATATTCTTTTGTTATTTGAGAGGCATTGATATTACTCCAACTATTGTTAAAAATAACGACTTCACAAGAAGGATTAAGCAGCTTAATCTTTTCGCGGATGATTTTCGTTTTCGGCTGACCAAGGTCATTCTTACTATAGGCAATCTGGCGTGGTAAATTAGATAATTCAACGGTATCGAATTCTGCAATTCCCAGATGTCCGACTCCCGCACCCGCAAGATAAAACAGCACAGGGGTTCCCAGACCTCCCGCACCAATTACCAGTACTTTAGCCCCGAAGATTAATTCCTGATGTTTCGTGGTAAAGCCATCAATCAGGAAATGCCGATGGTATTGTTGCTTTTCTTCAGGTGTAATCATCAATCTAAAATGGAAGTTGTAGTAGTAAAATTATTTAAAGAGAAATAAATTCATTCAATTTTTAAGACATCTTTAAATACTTTGATGAAAGTCTCCCTGGGCAAAGCTCCCACAGCCATTTGAGGCTGACCTTCAAGAGGAACAAACAGGAGGGAGGGGATACTCTGAATACCAAAAGCGGATGCCAGTTCGCGTTCTTTTTCCGTATCAACTTTATAGATATCCATTTTACCCTTATATTCCTTCGACAGTTCTTCCAGAACCGGGGCAACTATTTTGCATGGTCCGCACCAATCGGCATAGAAGTCAATTAAGCAGGGAAGTGAGCCTTCATATTTCCAGTCTTTTTGCGTTTCGAAATTGAAGACTTTGTCTTTGAATGATTCTTTGGTCAGGTGTTCTAAAGCCATTACACAAAATTTTACCTTATTAATTCGTACAACAAACGTTTAAAAGTAACCAATTTATTTTTTACAACTTGTTGTACTTAAAAACGAGGTCAATAATTTATTCTATTTCAGTTATTTTTTAAATAATTACGAAGATTATCGGGTGTACCCAGGTCGATACTGCTGCCTTCATTGAATTTTATGTAATCCACCTTCAATCCCTTTAAAATAGCTTCCTGAATAATGTCACCTACATATACTTCTCTGACGGAATTATCAGGTAGCCGGATCATGCCATCAGGATATTTTTTTATAATTTCTTCTAAATACTGATGCATGAATTCTGTAAAACCGGGATTCCAGATGGCATTCGTCCAGCCGAATTTAAGATCGGGTCTGTCCTGTTTTACAATTATATTTTTTAAACGATTATTTTCATCAAATTCTACCATATCCCATTTGCGATAGTTAGAAATCGGAAACAAGCCTAAAACAATATCGCTTTTTCCATGAGCCAGTTTATCTGAAAGTTTTGTATAGGCATTTTCCGGTTTAAAAAGGATATCGGGAAATCCCAGGGCTACTAATTTATCTCTGACAAAGGGATATGCCTGGTCCAAAGTGAAAGGTGTTCCAAAGGGCAGGTTCATGATAAGATATCCGATACTAATACCATGTGATGAACCATCCCCATAATACTCAGGAATATCCCATTTGCCTTTACGAAGAATAAAATAAATTTGCGTAATATCAGCGTGCTTAAAATATTGTATCAGGTGTTCGGATACAACGGTTATTTTTTCAGTGTCTGATATTTGAACCGGGAAAATTTCTTTACTACAGGGGCTTTTTCCTAGCCGACTGGCTAAACCTCCAGCTGGAATCAGTCCGACAATCTCCATAATGCATTCCTATTTTAAATTATTGAATTCGGCAGGTTAAAAATAGTTTTTAATTTTTTGAAATCAACCGGTACTATTTTTATATCGAATGAAAAACGCAATTGACCGGGCAAAAAAGTAAAGCAAAGAAAAAGATCTAACGGCTAACAAGTTTATGATTCAGGGATATAGTCGGTAAGGGTTTGTTCTTAATAACAATGGTGCACAATTTGACAGTAACTTGTAATTTCTTTTCTTTAGTGAGACTGAAAAAATTAAGATTTGTATTTTTACACGCTTTTAGTACAACATGAAACAAAAACTAACACATCCTGTTTTCAAGATCGTTTCCGATATTGTAAGTGAAAGGAATCAGACATGCTTTGTTATTGGCGGTTACGTGCGAGATTTGATCCTTAACCGGTCTTCAAAGGATATCGATATTGTCATAATAGGAAGCGGCATCGATCTGGCCCGTCAGGTCGCAAAAAAAATGGGTCGGGTTAAAGTACATGTTTTTAAGAATTTTGGTACCGCCATGCTCAGGTATAACAATTCAGATATTGAATTTGTAGGAGCCCGCAAAGAATCGTACCGGATCGACTCACGAAAACCAATTGTCGAAAATGGTACTCTGATCGATGATCAGCGACGAAGAGATTTTACCATCAATTCCATGGCTCTTTCTTTGACAAAAAACACCTTTGGCGAACTCATCGATCCTTTTAATGGTCTGGAAGATCTGAAGAATAAAATTATCAGGACCCCGCTCGATCCTGATGCTACCTATTCAGATGATCCGCTTCGTATGATGCGGGCTGTGCGTTTTGCTACAGAACTGGATTTTCAGATCGAGAAATCTTCTCTTAAGGCCATATCAGAGAATAAAAAGCGGATCGAAATTGTCTCCATGGAGCGGATAACAGACGAGATGAATAAGATAATTATGGCTGATAAACCCTCTGTGGGATTTCGTTTATTGGAACATACAGGCCTTTTACAGATTGTTTTCCCGGAGCTCCAAACACTGAAAGGGGTCGAACTCATCGGAGGTAAGGGACATAAAGATAATTTCATTCATACCCTGAAAGTACTGGATAATGTTGCGCATAAATCCGACAATATCTGGTTACGATG
>CAYUAV010000616.1:0-2811 GCA_964442665.1 uncultured Bacteroidales bacterium | reverse complement strand
CTCTGTGTAAATAGTTATTTTCAGGGGTTTCTCCAAGGTTGCCATGTTGTGTTTTATGGCATTTTCAATTAATAATTGTAAAGATACGGGCAAAATCGCATAATTATAATCATCATCTTTTATTTCTATGGAAAGAAGTATTTTCCCTTCACTCCGTATTTCGTGCAGGTAAAAATAATCCTTAATAAATGCCAGCTCTTCTTTAAGAGGTACCTTAACTTTCGAACTATTTTCAAGAATATAACGGTAAATAAGCGACAACTTGCCGATAAACTGATTGGCTATTTCGGTTTGAGTATTCACTAACGACGAAAGCGTGTTTAAACTATTAAAAAGAAAATGTGGGTTAACCTGGTTTTTCAATGTTTCGTTCTGGAAAATTAAATTCTGCTCTTTGAGCTTATATTCTCTTTTTAAACCGCTTTGCCATTCGGTATATAAAAAAATTGGAACACTAAAAAGCAATCCGATACTTAATGCTTTTATGTCAGAAGAAAAATAAATACGAAAATATTCCGATAAATATATAGCGAGGTTTAGGCCTTGTGCGAGGTAAAGAACGATGCGAAACAAACAAAAAACAAGTGCCCCGCTCACTAAACATAGAACATATAGCAATGCGAGTCCCAACAATGCATTTCTGATAGAATCCCGCTGGTTTTTGGCTTCTTTACCAAACCTGACGACAAAAAATGACCACATCGAAAATATTTCGATAAAAATTGCACCAACAATAAAAGTATAAAGTGAATATTTGCTTATAATCGGCTGCTTCATGATAAGAGACTGGATAAAGACCAATACTGTTATAATTGCCAACAAACGGAGATGAAAAGTAATTTTCTTTGGTTTATACCAATTGTTAATCATTATTTTTTCCATGACTTTAGATTTATAAATTTATTGAATTTTATTCAGGGTGATGTAACGGTTTGATTTTTGCATCATACTGTTTTCCTGTCCTTTTATTTTAATATCCATCAGTATATCTTCATATAGTTCGGCGTATTCAATTTGTTTATCCACGAGCGATACGTAAACATTTCCCCAAACATTGCTGATGCCTTTTACTACAACCTCTAAATAATCGCAGTTGAAAGGGTTATTCAACATGTGGTATTGAATAATGGCACAGGTTTTATTGTTTTGTTTTGTGATACCCGTCCATTTTAATTTGAGTTTTTTAACTTCATATGTACCTACGCCCTGCATAACAGCTACATTGTTATTTATTGTTGGCGAAAATTCCAGGTTTAATTTCAGCGAATCGAAGTAGTGCCAGGCATACAATTCGAATCCAAGCATATCCCAAACCATATTTCTGTATTGAATATTTGGTTCAGGTATCTTACTAAAAAAGGCATTGGTGAATAATTCTCCGGATGGTTCGGATTTATACATAAAGTTTTCCATTGCTTCTTGCTTTTCACCCATCGAATAAACACCGTTTTCCGAATTTGCAACAGAGACCCTAACATTGTTCCATTTTGAATATCCATTTTTTAAACCCCTGGTATACTCGCCTGTATACCTGGTTTTTTTAATGAAATTACCACTTAGGTCATAATCAAAACCATCGGTAACCATTATATACTTTTGCGTTTTTTTTTCATCAAGTTTGAGTTGACGAGGTAGGTTTTCCAGGTAATTTTCATAATTCGTTGTACTTTGGCAATGAACAAAAGCAGGCAGAATTACAGAAATTACGGATAAAACAATAGATTTAAAATTCATTCTCATTTTCCTGTTTTTTAAGGTTAAACAATAATCTGAATCAAAATAAATTCAATGTAAAACCTTAAAAAAAATTTAAATGCAGAGTCGCCTAATCGTGCTGCAGAATAGGAAAATAATTAGGTTCAACCGGAATAGCATTTTCGAAACATTTTAACATTAAACAGTATAATGACCAGATGCGGTTTTTTTAATCTGACAGGTAACGTTTTATGGTATGATGTCGTGCGGGAGTACGAGGCACTTTCTTATCAGGTTACACCGATATTAGGTTACACCGATATTTATTTACGAGCCACAACCGACTGAAAGGAGCTCAGCGAAGCTAAACCTTCGAAAACCTCTGAACCGAACGAAGGGAGCTCAGCGAAGCTAAACCCGCATGCACTATACATTTGTTAGCGGTTCGATGTTTTTATCAATTTTAGTCATATCAATCCTCTATTGCCTCAATACCCTGTTCTTTAAGTTTTGCTAATCCGTCTTTCATTGCTTTGACTTGTTCGGGTGAGTGTCCTTGCCAAATAGTAATCTCTCCAACAACCTTAAACGGATGTTTTGAGCGATAGGATTTTGTTGGATTACCAGGGAATTTTTTGTCAGTTAAATTAGGGTCATCCTCAATTGTACCTGTTGGCTCTACTAAATATATTCTTTCACGCCCTTCGCCTAAAGCAAGTTCAGCACCCCAAATGGCGGCATCCAAGGTTGCTGTCAGGTAAATGTATTTGGCATTTTTTCTTTGTCCATAATTCGGGTTAAGACCAACTTCGATAAAGTCTCCAATCTTTAGGTTAGCCTTTGTGCCGTGGAAGAACGTCTGAGAAAAAGGGGTTTGAATAGAATCATTCAATTTGTTTTCACTCTTGTTTTTTTCCATTGTCATGTATTTATTGTTTTTTTTCGTATATGATGTTTCATCCATCACAATGACCGCTAACTTATATCATCAACTGCAGCACCTGAATAAGTGCTGATATTACCAAAAAGTCGGGGTGATTGCAGTATGATTGAGTGGCTGTTATCCATACGTTTATTTTCATGCAAATTACAATTTCCTTACATGAAAGTTAACAG
>CAYUAV010000615.1:0-2813 GCA_964442665.1 uncultured Bacteroidales bacterium | reverse complement strand
CAACCGGCTTATCCGGTTTTATAGTATCATGATCGAACGTGTCATGAATATAAGTTGCAACGGGCGCAATCGCCATTTGTTCCTCAGTCAGAAATCGAAAATCCTCCCGAATATTGGCTGTGATGGTGAGTTTAACATCTGTATTTTCCCTGCCATTTAATAAAACCGGAACCTGGTCGATTACGACATCCCAATTATCTATTTTTTCAGTACAATACTGTACCTCAATCTGGCCGAATTCTCCCGGATTCAATATTTTCGGATCAGCAAGAAGGATTATATAGTCAGGGACATTTTTAAATTCTATTTCTAATGCTTTGTCTGTATTGTTCGCAATTACCAGGTTTTCCACTCCTGTGTCACCTTTATAAAGATATCCCAGATTCACATGATTTGATTTAACATTAAGATCGCCCAGCCTATGTGGCAGGCTTTCCATTTTAAGCGGCGGTACCACAGTGCCGCTTATCGCAACAAACATGTTAGCATTTTGAGCGGTACTTTGCACCTGTATGGTTTTATGAAATGCCCCGGGACGATTTTTGGGATCGAACGCAATTTCAACAAAGCCCTCGCCATCGGGAATAACCGGTGTTTTTGTCCACAAAGGAACTGTACAGCCACATGTCGTGCGCACATTGGTTATTAACAGATCTTCGGTACCTGTATTGGTAAAAAGAAATTTGTGCCGAACGATCCCTTTATCTTCAGGGATACGCCCAAAGTCGTATGAATTAGTCGGAAAAGTAAAAATTGCCCCTCCATCAGTTTGTGCAGATAATGTCATTTGAACAATCAGAAAAGCGTTGAATAATATCTCCCTCATTCCAAGACTTTTATCATTCAAACGAAGTTAACGATAATAAGGTTATATTCTGTGGGTGTTTTTACTCAAAAAATTCTAGACATTCAATGCATTTCATTATTGTCGAGAATGACTAAGAATTTTTATTCCAATAATAATTCCGGCCAAAAAATTAATTCGGAAAATTCCATATTTTGGTAAGAAACGACGAATACAATTTGTCTTTCATTCTGATGATATTAATTCTTTAACTATTTTGTTACGTGTCAGATTTTACCTTAATCCAACTTTTTTCACTGATATCTTCCTCACTTTTTAGCGTATTTCGAGTATTTTTATGCTTTCTTCCTTGTAAATGAGATTTTGCATGAGCAATAGACTGATAGTTTGCTTGTTATTCCTTCTTTCTTTCTCCATTCTACCGGACATATCCGGTCAATTTTACAATGGTCATCAGATGACTTTTGGTAAAAACCGGGTGCAGTATAACGACTTTTACTGGTCGTATCAGCGTTATGATAGATTTGATACTTATTTCAGCGAATATGGTAAATCTATTGCCGAATATACTGCCCAGTATGCACAGAAGGAACTGGCCCGTATCGAAAACCTCTTCGATTATAATCTTGATAAACGCATTATTTTCATCATCTACAATAAGCTATCTGATTTTCGGCAAAGTAATATCGGACTTATTACAGGTAAATCGGATAATAATATCGGTGGAGTAACGCAAATCGACCGGAATAAGGTCTTTTTATATTTCGAAGGCGATTATCATAAACTGGAACAACAAATTACCGGAGCCATTGTACAGGTTCTTGTAGCCGAAATGATTTACGGACTTGACCTGAGGCAAAATGTTACCAGCTCCACCCTTATAAATCTGCCCGACTGGTATATCGACGGACTTATCGCTTATATTTCAAAAGAATGGGATATTGAGACCGAAAACCGGGTCAAGGATGGTATCTTAAGCGGAAAGTATAAAAAATTCAGCCGGTTAGTTGGCGATGACGCCAAATATGCCGGGCATTCTTTCTGGCGGTATATTGCCGAAGTATATGGCGAATCGGTAATACCAAGTATCATCTACCTTACTAAAATTAACAAAAATGCCAACATTGGATTTCTTTATGTTGTTGGGGCTCCATTAAAAACCCTTGCACGCGACTGGCTGGAATATTATAAAAATCTGTATGCGAAATATGCCGATCTGAGTGAAATTCCCATGGAAGGGCAGATTCTTAAGCGTCCGAATAAAAGAAGAGTTTACCAGGAGATAAAAATCAATCCTAATGGTAAATACATTGCTTACGTAACCAACCAGATGGGGCAATACAAAATCTGGATACAAAATCTGGAAACCGGAAAAAGGCAACGGATCTTAAAAAAAGAGCACAAACTGGAACAGATTACGGATTACTCTTATCCTGTACTGGCATGGCATCCTTCGGGCCGCATACTCACATTTATTACCGAAGAAGAAGGCGGTTTGAAAATGTACTATTTCACTTTCGGAGAAAAGAAACTTCAAAAACGTAATCTGCTGTATTTCGAAAAAGTGCTCGATTTCAGCTTTTCACAAGATGGTACACTCCTTGTATTGTCGGCAATAAAAGAGGGAAAATCAGATATTTATGTCCATAACCTTGCAGCCGGAACCAACTACCAGATAACAAACGATATAGCTAACGATTTTAATCCACGGTTCATTAATAACTCAAAACAGATCATATTTAGTTCAGATCGACGTTCCGACTCACTTTCAGTAGCCAGCTACGATATGAAAATGGCGCTGACAAAAGATTTGCTCATCTACGATTATATTTCAAAAGATGATAAGCTGATGCGGCTTTCGGATGACAGTTACGTGAACAAGGTACAGCCGCTTGAAGTAGGACATAACCAGTTTATCTCACTCAGCGACCGGAATGGAATTATGAACCGGTACTTTTCAAAATTCGATAGTACCATAAATTTTGTCGACACCACCATCCATTACCGA
>CAYUAV010000614.1:2002-2821 GCA_964442665.1 uncultured Bacteroidales bacterium | reverse complement strand
GACGATATATTTATTGAAAAGACAGGTACTTATACGGGTTTTACTTTAGAACCGCCGGTTCTCATATCGCCTGCCAATAATGCCGTTGACCAACCTGTTAATATAAAATTAGAATGGCACGCTTCATCTAATGCAGATTTTTATCATTTACAGGTCAATAACAATGATGATTTTTCAAGTCCTTTATACGATCTGGTTGAAATAACAGATACAACCCAACAAATAGTAGATCTTGAAAATAGCACAAGCTATTATTGGAGGGTAAATGCATCTAGCGATAAGAGCATTAGTGAATGGTCCGAAATGTGGAATTTTACGACTTCGGTAAGTCCTTCATTGGAGAATACCATTACTGAAGGAAGTGGTATGTTGCTTAAACTGTTTCCTAATCCTGCGACCGGGGAATTCAGTTTGTCCGTTGTAAGTAATGAGACTTATATTGAGATAAGTATAATTTCGATCGACGGTCATATTATTTTTGATCGGGTGTATAATAATCTTACGGGAAAAATTGAGGAAACATTCAATTTTGAAAATGCATACCGTGGCATTTATATAATTAAGATTAATGATGGTCATACGATAAAAATCGATAAGATTATTTTGAAATAAATTGCACAACAGGTTTTGCCTTGTCTCATACGGGCTGGCAACTCCTCTATTTAATTGTTTATATGTCTGCCTATCGTCAGCACAAAGCTAAAAGCTGGAAGGGAGGTATAAAGAACCTTCCAGCTTTTAGCTTCTAACTTCAAACTCAAAAAATTTCCTCAAACTATTGACTTGAGAGAAAGGAAATTGTAATTTGCTTTTATTTAC
>CAYUAV010000614.1:0-1992 GCA_964442665.1 uncultured Bacteroidales bacterium | reverse complement strand
GCATTATACAAACGGTAATAAACGTTTAGGCATATACAACTCTAAACTATGAAAAGTATATTGAGTCAACTTTCAGCATTATTGTTTCTATTTTTTTGCTCAATAAAAGTATTCCCGGCAGAGAATTTCACTAGTATTTCGACAAGACTTGATAGTATCAGTATCTCGAAACAAATGAAATATCAGCCTTTACAATTTAAAGTCGGATTTACTTCAGGTTGGAAAGCTCCTTATGGTACTGGACTGGATTTTAGTTTTCTGATAAATGAGGTTATTGATGTCAATATTGGATGTGGAATAAGTATAAGTGGTACAAAGATTGGCTTAGGCACTAGATTTTATCCCATAAGGAATAAAAATTTTGCCCCGATGATTGGTGTGTACCTATTTAATTCCGCAGGACAAAATTCAATTACAGTGTCTTTTAATACAGATAGTGCAAAATATAGGATTAAACCTGATAAAGCTGTTCAGATTGATGCAGGATTTAGATACAGATTTGGGAAAGGACATTATATAATAACCGGTGTGGGATATTCTATTCCGTTTAAAGGAGAAAATGCTGAATACCTAAGTGGTTCAACCTCAGATACGGTTAGAACAATGGCTGATGGGTTAAGAATAGGAGGATTCTCAATAAATTTTGGTATTTTGATTAAATTATCTAAAGGATATTACCGAAAACTATAATAGAAAAACGACCGCACAACACGCGGCGCAATGCTACTTATATATTTCGTGGGATACGGACGTGGTGTGGAGAGATTAAAGTAACTGAATAGATAAACGTAAAGAAAACCGCACTGCTCAAACCGCCTACCGTTGTATCAGGTGATAGTTTTGCACCGCTCTTAAGCCACTGAAGCACAGGAAAAGAGTCCTGACCTAACGTTTTGATGTTAAGAAAGGAAGTTGTAATTTTCAGGTAAATTGAAAGTGGGGATAACAGCCACTCAAACATACTGCAATCACCCCAGCCGGAGGGTGATATCAGTAATTATATACGAGCTGCAATTGATGATATTAAAGAGTTAGGCAAAATGCTGAGTGAGAACGTAATACTTGCATATGTCGTGTAAATGTCGTGTTTTTGTAGTTGGAAAGTTACCTTAATCAGTCTGACATTTGAATTAAAAAAATAAAAATGGAAACAGGAAAACTAATAAAAGAATTAAGGATTAAAAAAGGTATGACTCAGGAAGAGTTAGCTGATAAAACAGAAGTTAGTGCAAGAACAATACAACGAATTGAGAATGGAGAAGTAGATCCACGAGCTTACACTCTTCAAATGATTGCTAGGGCACTTGATGTTGATTTTAGTATGTTTGTAGAGAATGATTCAGATGAAGATAATGAAATACAAAAGGTTAATGACAACAATTGGTTAGGACTTTTACATTTGAGTGGCTTATTTCCTCTTATCTTCCCAACAGTAATAATATGGAATCAAAAAAAAGATAAAATAAAAGGTATAACTGATCATTATCGAGCTGCTATCAGTTTTCAATTGACCGTTTGGGTAATCATTCTTGGTGGGCTTTGGATTTATTGGAAGGCAAATCAGCTGACACCATTGATTGCAGGGGTGTTCTTGAGTGGGTTATTATCAATATTAAATACAATAAGAGTTATGAATGGTAAACCCTATAAGCATATTTCATTTTTCAAATTCAGAGGCAAAAATGATAAAACTAAATAGTCTTTATTTTTTCATATTTTATTGCACTTTTCCTAACAAGCAATATAAAAAATTGAGGTGAGTGTGGGTTACAAATGTCTCATCCCGCTTCTACGTTCTTGTCTCGGGGACAAGAACTCAGGTCGCAAAACCCAACTTTTCATATTGCAGGAACGTTGTACCAGGAGATAGTTTTGCACCGCTCCTAAGTCACTGATGATTAGAAAAGAGTCCTGACCTAACGTTTTGATTTTAAGTGAGGAAGTTGTAATTTTCAGGTAAATTGAAAGTGGGGATAACAGCCACTCAAACAT
>CAYUAV010000613.1:0-2826 GCA_964442665.1 uncultured Bacteroidales bacterium | reverse complement strand
AGTATTGTTACTGATTTAGCAAAAGGGAAGAAAATAGAAGATGCCCTAGATATTTCTGTTATGTCTGAAGATGATTTAGTAACCCTGATTGATGCCGGGAATGATGTGGTTATCCTTGGATCTGTCATTGACGATAATCCAGTTGATAACCAATTGTTTATTATTCATTAGTCTGGGTATTTTGATAGTATTAAGTTAGTAAAAATCGCTTTTTGTTAAAATGTATACGGTATAACTTTTACAGAGTTATAAAATATTTATTTCTCTGATTAACAGGAATTATTATATTCGTATTCACCGATAAAAACAAACTTTTCGCCGAATTCCTGTTTTTATCCTGATGATCGGCTTGTATATTTGAACCAGAATTAAAATATTTATAAAATGGAGCAGAATCAAACACAAAAGAGATTCCTAATCGGTTTTTTTATTTTAGCAGCGGGGATGGCAATATTATTAAGCAACCTGGGAATTCTCAACTTTGAAATAAAAAAGTACATCCTCCGATGGGAAATGATACTCATTGTTCTGGGATTTATTTTTTTACTTTCGCACGACAGTAAAATACCGGGAGTAGTTCTATTGTTGATAGGCGGGGCACTTTATTTACGGGATTTTTTCGACTTTCATTTTAATTTCTGGCAACTTTTCTGGCCTGCCATGCTAATCCTGGTCGGCTTAATGATAATACTTCACAGGAAGTTCGAACCGCATCATTCTGAAAAAAAAAATTTGAGCGATGATGATATTATCGATGAAGTTGCAGTATTTGGTGGCGGTGACCGGACAATTCTGTCACAGAATTTTCAGGGAGGAAAGATTCTGGCCATATTCGGAGGATCGAATTTTAATCTTGCCAGAGCCCGCCTTGCACCGGGAAAAAACTATATCGATGTTCTGGCCATATTTGGCGGATTGAAATTAATAGTACCTGAGGACTGGAATGTGAAGATCAATGCGACATCCATTTTCGGGGGATTTTCAGATAAGCACAGAATTCAGCCGCACAGTTCAGATTTTAAACCTGAAAGTGAACTTGTCATTAAAGGTTTTCTTTTATTTGGTGGCGGTGAGATTCGCAGCTTTTAAATCAACAGTAAGCTTCAAATCAAGTAGTTTCCGTGCTACATCCAATTCTTAGAAACTGGCGAAATCTTATCGGTTACATAATTATCTGGGCGATAATTGGTGCCATTAATACATTTATCCTGGCATATTTCAACGATTTTAGTTTAGTAATATCGATAGTCGAAAGCCTTATTTTTAATATACTTTTTGCAACGCTGGGTATTGGCATCTGGTATCCTGTGTACTATACCGATATTGAAAAAAACCGCTTCAGCAATTTCATTACCAATCACCTCGCGGCAAGCTCATTAGCGGTCGGGCTATGGGTGTGGCTCTCGTATGTGATAATGACTTCCATGTTTGCATATGACAAAGAATACCTGAATTATCTGAATGCGTCGATACCCTGGCGGATTGGGATTGGCTTTTTATTCTATGTATTGATTGCTTCCAATTACTACCTTATTATTTACTACCAGAATTTTAAAGATAAACTGCTGCGTGAATCGGAATTAAAATCTCTGGTAAAGGAATCGCAATTAAGTTCACTCAAGTCACAGATCAATCCGCATTTTCTGTTTAACAGTCTTAACAGTATCAGTTCTCTTACTATGGTGAGTCCTGAAAGAGCGCAAGATATGGTCATTAATCTTTCCGATTTCCTGCGATATTCCCTGTCCCATAAAAATGAATCGCTGACTACTTTTGAGAAGGAACTGAAAAATATCGACCGCTATCTGAAGATTGAAAAAATCCGTTTCGGCAGGCGATTAAATGTTGAGAAAGAAATTTCGGAACCCTGTCTGCGCTATTATTTACCCGGTTTAATTCTTCAGCCTCTTATGGAAAATGCAGTTAAATACGGTATTTATGAAAGTACAGAACAATCAAATATCTACATTATTGCTTCCTGTTCCGGGGATGTGCTGGAAATAACCATCAGGAACGACTATGATCCTGATTTTGTGACGAAAAAAGGAGAAGGGATCGGCCTGAGGAATGTGATCAGCCGTATGAAAATTCAGTACGCGCATGAAGATTTAATTAAAGTAAACAAAACAGAAAAATCATTTGAAGTACGTTTACTGTTTCCTCAAAATTTTTAAAACTCTTACTATGGAAAAGCTAAAAGTTATCATAATTGAGGATGAGGAATTGGGTAGGGAATTAATAAAGAACTATCTCAAGGATCAGGAAAATATCGAAATAATCGCAGAGTGCGAAAATGGCTTTGAAGGGATAAAGACTATTCAGGATCTTGACCCCGACCTGATTTTGCTTGATATTCAGATGCCAAAATTAAACGGCTTTGAAATGCTTGAGATCCTCGATGAAAAACCTGAGATCATATTTACTACGGCATATAATCAATATGCAATTCAGGCTTTTGAGCTTAATGCAGTTGATTATCTTCTGAAACCGTTTTCGAAAGAAAGATTGCTGGATGCCCTTGAAAAAGCGGTTCATCGGATCGAAAACCATCAGCCCAGGACTGAAAAAATCAACAAGCTCATTCAGCAACCCCTCGAAGAGATCATTGAACGGGTGGTTGTTAAATCGAATAGCAAAATACACGTTATACCTGTCGATAAAATCCGCTACCTTGAAGCACAGGACGATTATGTAATGATTTATACTACTGAGGGAAGGCACCTGAAGCAGGCAACCATGAAATATTTCGAAGAGCATCTCGATCCCAGGGAATTTATGAGAGTTCACCGGTCCTACATCATTCGCCTGGATCAGGTAGTACAACTT
>CAYUAV010000612.1:0-2828 GCA_964442665.1 uncultured Bacteroidales bacterium | reverse complement strand
CGCGCAGTTTTTTTGCTGTCGGAGGAATTTCAACTCCATACACCGCATCGGCTGCTTTACCTGAAGCCATATGATGGCATCCTGGGCAAACACCGCATATTTTTGTAACAATTTGCGACAATTCTTCAACCGGCCGGCCTTCGCAGAATTTTTCAAATCCTCTTAATTCCGGAACCTGAAAATATACATTTTCAACGTTGCCATCGTCGTTGCAAAAGATCTCTATCTTGCCATGGCCTTCCAGTCGCGTTATCGGATCAATGGTATATTGTTTCATTACTAATTGTTTTCAATAATTTTACGACGAAGTATTGATCCTGGTAGGCTAAAGCGATAAAAAGTACCTGCCGGGTCTTCAATTTGTTCTACAATCCTGGCGATTTCATCGGGTTTGTTGTAATCGATCATGGTTGCAATAGCCGACATCATCTTCGATCCGGGATCGGGCGACGTAGATGGTGGACCGTAACACCCACGGCAGGGGCTGTTCCCTTCGATACAACGGAAACCACAACCGCAACGGGTAGCCGGACCCATGCATATCAAACCCTGTTCCAGGAAGCATGTTTCGCCATCGTCAATGACCTCGGTGGGACGTTTGAATTCCTTGATACGTTTTTTATCTGTTTTTATTCTTTTACATTCATCACATTGTGTTTTTTCAGAAGCTCCTACTACCGATCCGTTCGGAGGTAATTCCGCACCTGTCACAATGGCCATGAATACTTCAACCAGGCGTTCAGTCTGCGGCGGACAGCCAGGCAGGTAATAATCGACATCTACAACCTGGTTTAATGGTCGCACGTCATTATAGAACTCAGGTAAAGTCAGGGTGCCCTCCTTTACCTTAAAACTTGTCTGCGGTTCTGTTTTTTCCTTATTTACAGTAGATTCGCTCTTATGATACACTCTGTCAAAAATCTGTTCTTTATTGTGGAAGTTAGCCAGACCGGGAATACCTCCCAGATGCGCGCAGGAACCGTATGCAACTAAAATTTTGGTTTTCCTTCGGAGAAGTTTTGCAATGTGTTCATTTTCACTGTTACGTACAGCTCCGTTAAAGAGAGTGACATCTATAAAACCATCGTTCATAGCCTCTACATCGGCATATTTCGTATCGAGTGCAATAGGCCAGAATACCAGATCGGCTGCAGCAACAACATCGAATAGCTTTTCATGGACATCGAGTACCGATACACAACAGCCACCGCATGCAGCACCCCAGTATACAGCCAGTTTAAGTTTTGGTTTTTCGTTCGACATTTTTATCAAAGTTCAAAGTTCCGTGTTCAATGTTTTGTTTTCAAATATGAGTTGTTTACCTGAGATCAACTCAAGAATTTATCAAATAAACCTACGTTACTCGTAGGTAGACATTTCAATATTAAGTAAGTGTTTCCATCACTCCTTTTACTTTACAGGGCCCCAGCTTTCTTATGGTTTCAGTAAATTCATTTGCCAGGGCAGCAAACTGCTTTCCTTCGCTGGCACTGATCCATTCAAGTCGGATCCGTTCTTTCTTAATACCCATCTGCTCGAGGTATTTTTGTAAAAGCTGGTACCTTCTGAGGCATTTATAATTCCCCTCCTGGTAATGACAGTCGCCCGGATGACAACCGCACATGAGTACTCCATCGGCTCCTTCGCGAAAGGCTTTTAAAACAAAGGTAGGTTCAATGCGTCCTGAACACATGATACGTATTGTACGCAAATTGGGAGCATAGGGAATACGTGAAGTCCCTGCTAGGTCAGCTCCTGTGTAGGAGCACCAGTTGCAAAGAAAGGAGACTATTGCTGGTTCGAATGCCATCAGTATATTGTTTTAAATAGGTTCTTTTTCAGTTTTCAGTAAGCCTTCTATTTGCGACATTATCTGTGAGTCGGTAAAATGACGGCTTTTTATTGCGCCGGTGGGACAGGTCGATCCGCAGGTTCCGCAACCTTTGCATAGGGCCTCATTTACCACCGATACATGTTTTTCTTCATCGAAATGGATAGCAGTATACGGACAGACCATGATACATGTCTGACATCCGCAACAAACATCCTCATTAACATGGGCAGTTGTTACTTCAACTTCTATGCTGCCTGCTGCGATACTGGCTAAAACACGTGCAGCGGCTGCTTTTGCCTGCGTAATACTTTCCGGAATATCTTTCGGGCTCTGACAACTCCCGACAATATATACTCCATCGGTAGTTGTGGCAACCGGATCGAGCTTGGGATGTTTTTCAATATAAAAATCATTCCCGCATAAACTTACTCCTGAAAGTCTGGCTACTTCTTTTGCATCGGTCTGTGCCTCCATAGCGGTCATCAGGATCACCATATCGGCCGGTACTTCTATATCTTCCTCTGAAAGCTTTTCATGCATGGTGATGATCATCTCTGCCTGATCTTTTTCAGGAGCTTTGCTGATTTTCGGAAGATCATTTTCCTGATCGAACATCAGAAACATTATTTTCCGGCGTGATGAATCGGTGTAGAATTCTTCACATCCCTTTCCATATGTGCGCATATCGGCGTAGAGCTCATAAATATTCGAATCGGGCAGCATCGATCGTAACTGATTGCTGTATTTGAGGGCAGCACTGCAGCACATTCGCGAACAGTAAGGATGGTATTTCGAATTCCGGCTACCGACACAGTGTATAATGGCAATGTTTTCAGGTTCTTTACCCTGTCGTGTAACCACATTACCCTGCATCAGCATTTTTTCCAATTCGAGCGACGTAATCACATCAGTACGTTTACCATAACCATATTCTGGAATCGATGCCGGATTAAAAGGCTGTAAACCGGTTGCGATAATAATATTTCCAAACTGA
>CAYUAV010000611.1:2526-2831 GCA_964442665.1 uncultured Bacteroidales bacterium | reverse complement strand
GTGCGAAAAATCCATTCGGCGAAGTAGTTGAAGTATTAGGTAATCCGGGCAATCATGAAACCGAAATGCATGCTATTTTAGCCGAGTTTGGCCTTCCATACAGGTTTGATGAAGAAACCGAACAGGCTGCTGATCTAATCTCCGATACAATAACCCAGAAAGAATATACCGAGCGCAGAGATTTCAGAAAAATTACAACCTTCACCATCGATCCTGAAGACGCCAAGGATTTCGACGATGCACTCTCGTTACGTAAGCTTGATAATGGCAACTGGGAAGTGGGCGTTCACATAGCAGATGTTACT
>CAYUAV010000611.1:0-2516 GCA_964442665.1 uncultured Bacteroidales bacterium | reverse complement strand
TGTGAGATCCAAAACTTTACTTGATAAAGAAGCATATTCCCGGGGAACATCAGTGTACCTGGTTGATCGAGTTGTACCTATGCTGCCCGAAAAACTATCAAACAATGTCTGCTCACTTCGTCCACAGGAGGAAAAGCTTTGCTTTTCCGCTGTCTTCGAACTCGACGATCAATCGCATGTTCACGATGAATGGTTCGGAAAAACCATTATTTATTCCGATCACCGTTTCAGTTACCAGGAAGCCCAGCAGGTTATTGATTCGGGGAAAGGCGATCTTGCCAGTGAATTAAAAACACTTAACAGATTGGCACGACGACTCCGAAGCGAACGATTTAAAAACGGGGCGATATCCTTCGAACGTGAAGAGGTACGTTTTGACATCGATGAAATAGGCAAACCTCTTGGTATCCATTTTCGGGAGCATGGGACTGCCAATGAGCTTATCGAAGAATTTATGTTGCTGGCCAATAAAAAAGTTGCTGAATTCATTGGTAATACGCCGGATAAAAAAGAAAGGAAAACATTCGTATATCGCATACACGATAAACCCAACCAGGAAAAACTGGAAAAGTTTGCAAGTTTTGTCAGGAAATTCGGCCACAACATCATGCTGAACGATCAGCATAAAATTTCTCAAACCCTTAACCGTGTACTTGAAGAGGTAAAGGACAAACCCGAACAAAATATTGTTGAAACTCTGGCCATACGATCGATGGCTAAAGCTATATATTCGACAGAAAATATTGGTCATTATGGTCTGGCTTTCAGATATTACACGCATTTTACTTCTCCCATACGCCGCTATCCCGATATGATGGTGCACAGGATACTGCTTGACTATATGAATGGCACCGAATCAAAAAGCCGGAAAAAATATGAAGCCCGTTGCAAACACGCCTCCGATATGGAACAGCTTGCTGTTGAAGCCGAAAGGGCATCGATAAAGTACAAACAGGTTGAATTTATGCAGGACAAAGTTGGAAAAGTGTTTGAAGGAATTATTTCAGGCGTTACCGAATTTGGTATTTTTGTGGAGATCATCGAAAATAAATGTGAAGGTCTGGTAGCTACACGCGATATGCTAGATGATTTCTTTGAGTATGACGAAGATAATTATTGCCTTATCGGAAAACGAACGGGAAGCAAATATCAGTTGGGCGATCCGATAAAAGTTGAAGTACTAAGGGCCAATTTATCGAAAAAACAACTTGATTTTGGATTAATAATCTGATGCTATGGCATTAAATTATATCTGGATCGGATTCTTTCTGGTGGGCTTTCTGGTTGCCCTCATACGCGTTATAGGTTATTACTGGCGCGATTTTTTTTTCGAACACTTTAATATCCTTTTCGATAAGGCTGATCTGACCGTCTTCACTGCCATTGTTGACAGTACTTTTGAAATGGCCAAAGTAAGCATTGAAATAATTATTATACTTCTCGGAGTAATGACCTTATGGCTGGGAATTATGAGAATCGGTGAAAAAGGCGGCGCTATTAACCTTTTATCGAAAGTGATATCTCCGTTTTTCAGAAAGATTTTTCCCGAAGTCCCAAAAGATCATCCTGCCATTGGAGCCATGCTCATGAACGTGTGTGCCAATATGCTGGGTCTCGATAATGCCGCAACTCCTTTTGGTCTGAAGGCCATGGACGAGCTACAGAAAATAAATGTGAAGAAAAATACTGCTTCTAATGCACAGATTATGTTCCTGGTGCTGAATACCTCAGGATTAACCATAATACCTGTAAGTATTATGGCTTATCGCATGGCAGCAGGAGCCTCAAATCCTTCCGATGTATTCCTTCCCCTATTACTGACTACCTTTATCGCAACCCTGGTAGGATTAATTGTTGTTTCTCTGATACAGCGCATTAATCTGTTAAACTGGATCGTACTCTCTTACCTTGGAGGATTAAGCCTGATCATTACTTTTATATTACTCTACATCAAATCTATTGACAAAAGCCAGGGTGATATAATTTTAAAATTCTGGGGAAATTTTATTCTCTTTTTGTTTATAATATTTTTTATCTTGCTGGGTCTGCGCAAGCGGATTAACATCTACGAAGAGTTTATTGAGGGTGCAAAAGAAGGTCTCAGAGTGGCCATTAAAATAATACCCTATCTGGTAGCCATGCTGGTTGCCATTGGTGTTTTTCGTGCTTCAGGAGCATTTGATTATATTTTATCAGGTTTGAAATCCTTCTTTGAATGGTGTGGATTTGATACCCGCTTTGTAGATGCTCTTCCCACCGCTTTGATGAAACCCCTGAGCGGAAGTGCAGCCCGCGGAATGACTATTGATATCATGCATACTTTCGGAGCAGATTCATTTGCAGGCAAACTTTCCTGCATTTTCCAGGGATCGACTGAAACCACTTTTTATACAATAGCTGTATATTTTGGAGCAGTTAATATTAAACGTACCAGATATACTGTTACTTGCGGATTAATTGCTGATTTGGCGGGAATAATTGCTGCAATCTTTATTGGTTATCTATTTTTTAGCTAG
>CAYUAV010000610.1:974-2847 GCA_964442665.1 uncultured Bacteroidales bacterium | reverse complement strand
TTTTCGTTTCTTACCGCTGGGCAAACACCATCCCTCCTTTCCTACTCATCTATATCAGGTTGTCCAATTCTGAAAGAATATCCGTCTGTTTCTCGCTATCGGTTTTGGATACAAATTTTCCGCTTTCCTTCATTCCGTTTAAAACATACGCCTTGAACTGAGGGGAAGGTTTGAAATCCGGAACAATGCGGTGTGGAATGTGCATCATCTTTCCGGTTCTAGGATTGGCCACATGTTTTTCCTGGCGCTCTCTCAGGCAGAAGGTACCGAATCCTCTGAGTTCGACACGTTCTCCGCGCTGCAGCGCATAACTGACTGTGGCCAAAAAACCGTCCACAACGGCTCCAGATTCTATCTTTGTCAAACCTGTTCCTTTGGATATAATATCGACAATCTCTGCTTTCGTCATTTCATACCCCCGAGTCTCAAAACATGGCAACCAATATTACAACATATAATTCAGTGTGATGCCGCCCAATCCTTTTACGACAGCTTCCGCCTTTTGAAAAATCAAATCGAACAGGGTAATCCTGCGCTGCTGCATTTTCACGATATCCGGCTTTCCGCTGATGCCGCCCAGTTTCGCCGCGAGAGAGATCGCTGTTTCGTAATCACCATCAGATCGACCAAGCCGAGTTTCAATGCCTGCTGGCCTGTGAACACACGGCCGTCCGCCAACCGGAGAACCGCTTTCTTCGAAAGCCCTCGCTCTTCAGACACGACAGTGACAAACTGCTCATAGGCATCATCCACCCAGGATTGAAGACGAACTTTTTCCTCCTGAGTCATGTCATGAAATGGAGAACCGATATCTTTGTACCGGCCACTTTTAACGACTTCGTACTGAATGCCGATCTTGCCAAGCAATTCCCTGATATTCGGAAACTCCGCAATCACACCGATACTGCCCGTCGTGGTTCCCGGATTGGCCATGATCGTATCCGCGCCGCAGGCCACATAATATCCGCCGGATGCGGCCACACTGCCCATGGAGGCAACAATCGGTTTCCCGCTATCTCTGACCCGCTTGACCGCTTCGTAAATTTCCTGTGAAGCAGCCACACCCCCACCCGGACTGTCTATCCTGAATACAATGGCCTTGATCGATTTCTGCTCTCCGAAGTGCTTGAACTGGCCGACGATTTTCCGGGAATCGTAGATCGGGCCCAGCAGCTCGATCGCGGCGATCTTTTTCCCGCCTGCGGAGAAACCGACGCGGTTGTTCTCCCCTTTATAGGAAATATAAGTCACCAGAAGAATAATGAGAAGAATAGAACCAGCCGCAATGCTCAGCCCTACGATCCATTCTTTTCTTTTTGTCAATTCGAACCTCACACAAAATATTCATTATATCCAAGCTTTTATTATAACTAAAATTGGGTAAAAAGTCAACCTAAAACATCTATTGAATACTGACAAGTATTTATCGAAATGAATCGGTTTATTAATTCAGTTTCATAAAAAAGCCTCTCATTTTCGAGAGGCCTTTATATTAATGATGGATTACGATAACCCTGGACTTCATCGTCCAGGGCTTATAATTAGCGGGCTTCATAGCCCGCCAAACATCCATTAAATAGTTTTACTACTATTTGCTTTGTTAGGCTTAGGAACTCACCTGCTCTGCGCCCCGGACTGTGAAGTCCGAAACGATCAATTTATGTTTCTATTTGTCATATCCTAAAAATATTTTCATAGATTCCCATACCGCTGGAAAATTACAATATAAAATTACATGTCCGCAGCCTGGGATTATTGAAAGACGTGAATCAGGTATATAACGATAAGCTGCAAAAGATTTTTCAGGACCTGCAACTTCATCGCTATCGCCACTCATGATCAATACCGGGCATTTAATTTTTTTAAAAGTCTC
>CAYUAV010000610.1:0-964 GCA_964442665.1 uncultured Bacteroidales bacterium | reverse complement strand
GTACATCTCGTTTATCATCTTGAGGCTTTCATCCCAGCGATCTGGTTCGGGCATATTGGCAACTCTTTTTTTGAAATAGTCACCATAATTTTTCATTAGACTATCAGCAGAATAAGAACTTGTACCAGGTTCCTTGTGAGGAGGAACATCAGCTGCACCCATAACTACCATTTTCTCAACTACCTCAGGATGAATTGCAGCCAATGTATAGGCAGAAAAACCACCATCACTAAAACCTATAACCGTAACTTTTTCTAAATCCAACAATTGGATAAGTTTATAAGCATCATTGGCTCTTTGCTCATAAGTGTATGGTTCAGTTCCAATATCTGATTTCACATGCCCCCGTGTGGCAAGACAAATAACCTGATATTTATCAATAAGTTTTGGTATTAAATATTCGAATTCATCAATGTAACCAAAAACTCCACCATGTAAAATAAGTAATGGGGCACCTTCGCCATAAATTTCATAATAAAGGTTGGTATTATTTCCAACATCAAAGTATTTACCGACATCTTCGTTATAGCCATATGGAATAGTTTGAGCAGTAAGGCCAATACTTAGAAAACTAAACAAGACCCAAAACAATACTTTCATGTTTCCTCCTGAATTTAATTTATTTAATTTCTAACGCCGGGACTAACAAGCCGCGCGCCGACAGAGAAATTACTGATTTACGGTTTAAGACTTGACTTTAAAATCACAATAAACAGCCTGCGTCAGCGGTTTTTGTTTAGCCCATTGTTATACAACTTTACTTCAATTAAAATTTTGATCGCTCGGGACATCTATCCCGGGCGTGTAATGAAACAGGGACTTTTGTCCCTGAAGAAACGCATATCAAAAATAATAGAAACTGCTAAAAAAATCAAGAGAAATTCGAAAACAATCGTTATTTAAACAATATGTTTTTTATAACAAAAAAAGACCTCTGAATTCCCAAGAGATCTTATATTATAAT
>CAYUAV010000609.1:0-2850 GCA_964442665.1 uncultured Bacteroidales bacterium | reverse complement strand
CAAGAGATAACCGGGTATAGTCGTTGAAGTTGATTTTATACGAATAGGCTATGGCTGCCTGAAATAAATTATTTATTCCTATCCTATCATTGAATAACACCAGTCCGAATCCGAGCTGTTTGTTATCGGAAAATATCGGGAATCGCCGGTCTTTATGAAAATTACGTGCGTGTTCAGGATCCTGCCCTAATATGGCACCATCAGCAAACAGGGAAACCGAATTAGGCGATCCCTCCAGTCCGATCCATTGTTTTCTGTTGATTGCTGTTAAACTCAAATCGCTGTTATTGCCGGCATATGCCGGGTTTACTGCCAGCTGACTGAATATATACTGTGTATACAATATCTCCTGCTGTGCCTGACACAGCGAAAAGATAAAGAAAACCGCAAGGGCTGATATCTGGTTTTTCATTCTTGTATGCTTTAACGTTTAAGTACTACATATCCTGATAGTTTAACTTTACCGTTAAGTAAGATCACGTAAAAATAGGTCCCGTCAGGAGCTTCTTTTATCTGGTCTCCTTTATTATTTTTAAATTCACCTTGCCATACAACGCCCACATTATCATAACCACTGGCTTCATAAATAATATCACCCCATCGGCTGAAAATGGTTACCGAATTATCCGGGTAGTTCTCAATTCCGTCTATAATCCAGATATCATTCAACCCGTCACCGTTTGGTGAAATGGCCTGTGGAATAATAAACCTGGGCCGAACATTTATTATAATAACAGCCGAATCACAAAGAGAAGGCACCCCGTTATCACAAACCTCAACAAAATATGTTTCCTGATCCAGAAAATCTTTTTCAGGCATATAATCCAGACAATTGTCGTTGTTCTGAGTTGTTAATGTTCCACTACCATTTATCGGATAGGCTTGTCCGATATTTACCTGATTATCTTCAGGATCAAAAACATTAAGGCAAATTTGTGTAAGTTCGTTGGCAAAAGCTACAAAAGACAATGTATCAGCCGGGTTATTGTTTTCATCCAATATAGTTGGTGCTTCATTCACATTTCCAATATTTATTATCAGGGTCTTTTCAATAAACGCCCCTTGAGAATCGGTCGACCGGATCTTGATTTGGTAAACTGATTTAGATTCATAATCAAATGATATTGCTGATTTCAAGGTATCTCCGGTAAGGATAAATGAAGATTCGTCGGCTCCGGTAACAACACTATAACTATATGTATCGCCGGTATCCTGATCAACTGTTATCAATTTCCCTATTATCCAATCGGCGGGAAGATTTTCATTTATCAGATGATTGGATAGACTTATGTCCGAAGGTTTGTCATTTATATCGTTTATGAGTATTACAAATAATTTTTCAAACGTTTCTCCAACTTCATCTGTAGTTCTGATCGTAATCGAATAGTTTGTTCTGGCTTCGTAATCAAAAACTTCTCCTGTTAACAGCGAATCTGCCGAGATACGGAAATGTGCTTCGTCTCCTCCGGAAACAAAGGAATAGGAATGACTATCCCAGGTATCTATATCAATAGTGGAAAGATTACCGATAAGAGTGCCCGAAGCCTGCATCTCACTCACATTATCATTGGAAAGAATGATATCTGTAGGAGCATTGTTTATCCGGTTTACGGTAATTGTGAAAGTTTCCGAGTAATATAAACCAACTTTATCGGTTGACATGACGGTTATAATATAATTCGATTGTGTCAAGTAATCAAAAATAATATTTGATTTCAGCGTATCGCCTGCTATCGTGAAAGCCGCTTCATCACCACCACTTATAAAACTGTAACTAAAGATCTCACCAGCATCCTGATCGATCGTGGTGAAAATTCCTATTACAGTGTTAACCGGCATTCCTTCATCTATGTTGTTATTTGATAATATTATATCTATGGGAGCTTCATTCGTATCATTGACATGGATATCAAAGACTTTTTCAAAGAAGAGGTTGCCTACACCGTCATCGGTTGTTCGTACCCTGACTGAGAAAGAATTCTGCGTTTCAAAGTCAAGTACTGAATTGGCTAGTAATTGGTCACCTACGACTTGGAAAGCGTCATTGTCAGTGTCGCCTGGTCCACTTACTAATGAATAGGTGTGATTATCTGAGATATCCTGATCAGCGGATGATAAAGTCCCAACCAGTGTTCCTGAAGGCAATCCTTCGGTTACCGTATTATTGCTTAATGTAATATCGGTTGGTGCATCATTGGCATCAATAACTGTTATTGTAATTGCAATTGTATCGGATAATCCGTAAGTATCAGTTACTGACACATATATTTCATATACGTTATTCACATCTACATCAGTTGGATTTTCATAATCCGGAGGTGTTTTAAAACTCAGATCCCCGGTATTGTTGTCTATAATAAACCATGTAGAATCAGTACCTCCTGAAATGGTGTATGATAAAATGTCACCTGTGTCGTCGTCTTCAGCAGTAACAGTCATTACCGCTGTCGTATTTTCCGGAATAGTTACTGACGATGAACTGGTAATCGTTGGCCTGTCATTTACTGTTATATCAAAACTACAGCTCGCTGTATTGCCACTTGCATCAGTATTTGTCCAGGTAACCGTTGTAATTCCTATATTGAATGCAACACCATCCAAAGTGTTTCCATTACCTATAGTGGCACCTGTTAACTCATAGGTGATATTATATCCGGTACAATTGTCACTACCAGTAGCATCCCATCCTGTTCCATAATAAATAAAATTATTTTGATTAAGTTGAGTGGTTACTGTTGTATCATTAAAACAAGTGATAGTCGGGTCCTGCGTATCATTGACGGTGACATCAAAATTACAGGTAGCCGTATTACCCGTTCCGTCGGTGATGGTCCATACCACGTTGGTCGT
>CAYUAV010000608.1:0-2853 GCA_964442665.1 uncultured Bacteroidales bacterium | reverse complement strand
AATCGACAAAGAATCTATCGAAGCAGCATTATCACGAATCCGTGCAATCGTTGAAGTTCCTGAAATAGGTAAAATCTATAAGGGTAAAGTAAAATCAATTGTAAGTTTTGGAGCTTTTATTGAGATCCTTCCGAACAAAGACGGATTATTACATATTTCGGAAATAGAGTGGCACCGGATACAAAATGTCGAAGATGTGCTGAAAGTCGGTGATATTGTTGAGGTTAAACTAATCGACATTGACGCTAAAACCGGAAATTTAAAACTTTCAAGGAAAGTTCTGTTACCCAAACCCGAGAAGTTTGACCGGCCAGACCAACCCAGGGATGGTGGTGAACGAAAACCTTATCATGATAGATAAAATAGCCCGTATAAGGGCTTTTTTTTATGAGGAATATTAATGATGAACTCGTGGAGTGAAGATTACTATGCTAAATTGGAGCAGATCCGGGATCAGATACCTGCATCGGATTTTCGATTTTTTAATTTGGCTCATTTACCTTTGATGGCTAAGAAAACAGAGGAACTATCAGAAAATTGCGAAAGCTGCAAAATTAATATACGCACGCTTGACCATATTGCCGATATGTTGCCCGATTGTCTTCATACGCCTGAATCAAGAAAAACATTTGAAAAAGAAAAATCCCGGATTGAAAGACACCTGCATAATGCCCATAATGTACGCTACGCAAATTTCTACTATGCCTATTATAGCTTTTTAGGTGCACTTGCCGGAGCCTTAGTAGGCTTTGCTGTAAGCATGACGTTTTTAAAAGAAATCAATATAAACTTTCTGCTCGTTCCGGGTATTTTTGGATTGTTGGCAGGACAAATAATGGGTAAACGACTTGATCGAAAAAAATATCACGATAAATATCAAATTTAAATAAATGCATTTTTAATTATATTTATTATGATAATACAATGAAATACAGTGCATTAATGTGAGCAATAACTAAATAAATTATAATTTCGTTTAAAAAGTAACAAAATATTCTTAATAATTTATACTGTTGATACCTAAGCGGTTTACTAATTTTTCTTAATTTAGCAAAAAGTTAAAACCTCCTTAAAGGTTTTACTTTTTTAATATTGAAAACATTGCTATGTTTGTATGTAAGCATTATTTCAAATTCAAACCAGCATCATTAACTTTAAATTAAATAATTAATAAATCATGAAAAAACTTACGCTGAACCTATTAACACTTGGTATTGCTGCCATCGTGCTTAGCAGTTGTGGAGGTCTTTCAAAAATGGTTGAGAACTCCAGTACGGTTAAATACGTGGTTACTCCGTCTCCACTCGAAACTCATGGTGGTCAAGTTGAAGTAACTATTAAGACAACTTTCCCTGAAAAGTATTTTAATAAAAAAGCTGTTGTTGTTGCTACGCCGGTTTTAAAATATGAAGGAGGACAAACTGAATTCGAACCGACAACACTTCAGGGCGAAAGTGTTGAAGCAAATAATAAAGTTATCCCTTACCTCGGTGGAGATTACACATTCACAGGTAAAGTTCCATATATGCCTGAAATGCTAAAATCGGAACTGGTCGTGGAAATGAGTGCTCAAATTAAAGATAAAACTCCCGTTCCTATTCCCGGTATCAAAATTGCCGATGGAGTAATTGCTACTTCTACCCTTGTAAAGATTGATCCGATGACTATTCTTATGGGAGATAAATTCCAACGAGTAACTTCCGATTCATATAATGCAGAAATTCTTTACGTAATCAATAAATACGATGTTCGTAACTCGGAATTAAGTAAAGCAGAAGTCAAAGCTTTCCAGCAAAAAGTCGCAAAAGCCGCCAAAGATTCAAATATTCAGATCAAAGGCTCAATGATCTCTTCTTATGCTTCACCCGATGGTCCTTACGATTTAAATGAAAAACTTGCCGGCGAACGCGAGACATCTGCACAAAGATATCTTGACCGCCAGCTCAAACAACTGAAAGTTGAAGGTTACAACATGGAAGGTTTCCTAAAATCGGTTGAAACTGCTGAAGATTGGGAAGGTTTCAAGAAGCTTATGGAAGGTTCGGATATTCAGGATAAAGAACTCATTTTGCGTGTTCTTTCGATGTACTCCGATCCTGCTGTAAGAGAAAAAGAAATCAAAAATATTTCTCAGGCATTCGACGTAATCAAAGTTAAGATATTACCTAAACTTCGTCGTTCGCAACTCGCGGTGAATGTCGATAATATTGGATATTCCGATGAAGAAATCACAGAACTTGCAAAGAATGACATTGACACTTTAAATCTTGAAGAAGTTCTGTATGCAGCAACTTTAACCAATGACCTTGGCGAAAAACTGAGAATCTATCAGGCTGCTTCAAAGAAATATCCAGGATGTGTCCGTGCAAAGAATAATGTCGGTTATGTTCTGATGGAAATGGGCAAACTGGCTGATGCAAAGACTGCATTCCAGGAAGCTCAGGCTATAAAGGATAACGACGTTGTAAAAAATAACCTCGGAGCTGTTGCCTTGGCAGAAGGTGACCTGGAAACTGCTGAAAAACTCTTTACTTCTGCTATGGGTGCCGGTGATGTCGTTAATTACAATCTGGGAATTATAAAAATTAAACAAGGTGATTATGCCGCAGCAGTTAATTACTTTGGCAATAAACCTTCTTTCAATGCCGCCTTGGCTCAACTGCTCAATGGCAATGTTGACAAGTGTCTGACAACATTAGGCGAACTTGGTGATGTTGACGATGCAATGGTTTATTATCTGAAAGCTGTTGCCGGTGCACGTGGTGATAAACAGGATGTCCTTATTAACAACCTGCGGAAAGCTGTTGAAAAAGACGCTGCTTTAAAAGAATATGCCAAAAAAGATGCTGAATT
>CAYUAV010000607.1:0-2859 GCA_964442665.1 uncultured Bacteroidales bacterium | reverse complement strand
GTTACAAAAAATGACCAAATAAGCTAATAAAAAGCGGTTCAATCTTCATTAAGAATTCCGGCATTTTAGCCAGTTAATCACACTCCCTCATAAAAAAATTTCACCAAACGGCAAAAATATATTTCATAGTTACAATATTTTTTTTATTTTCACCGTTCTAAAAATAATTTCAGGTAACGGCAAAGGCGAGTGTACTGCTATAAACCGCAGTGTAACCAATAAAGTGAAAAAGAATAAGTTAGGAGTAAGCCTGTTCCTGTAAGGGTTGTTTGAGCATTTTTATTAACTGTTATATTTATTAATCTTTAAACCTTACATTACAATGAAACAAATTCTGATTAATTTTCTCAAAATGCTGGGCGTTGTGCTCAATGGTATGAACAATGAACGTTCCCTCTGGGAAAACGAACCCGAGATCGCATCGATGTACTCCGAACTCGAAACGGAGTATAACATGGTAAACAGTCTTAGTGAATCCGTATCGGCCACCGACCCGGGCGGCCTGACCGATTTAAAGGACAATACGTTCGACCGGCTGTTGAGTGCCACCTATAAGCTGATGAAGAAGATGAGCGCTTATGCCAAAAAGAATAACAAGCTTACACTGCTTCCGTCGGTGGGCATCTCTTACTCGGCACTTTCGCGCGGGCCCGAGCCCGAAGCCGTGAACCGCTGTGCCGGTATTGCCGATAAAGCCATGGAGAACCTGGAAAATATGTCAACCTATAAAGTAACCGGCGCTGATATAGAGAATATCCGGCAGCTGGTCAACGATTACAGGCAGCAATCATCCGAACGCACTACCGTATCGAAGGACAAATCGGAAAAGGGAGCAGAAATCGACGGCAGGATAAAGCATCTTCGCAGTAACCTCGATATCATGGACGACCTGGTGAAAGGCCTTATCGACGACCGGGAATTCATTAACCGCTATAAATCGTGGCGCAGCATTATCGATTATGGCAAGGGCAAAACCCTGAAAAACAAAGCCGTTGAAAACCAGCAATAACCAAATCCAAAGCCCGATCAGGGTGCGACTCAGCGTCGCATCCTGATTACACATTTTGGGCCATCCATACTTAATTGAAAGATCATGGTATCAGAATCCTTTCCTTTTAAAAAACTATGGACAGCTAACTGATATAGCATCCGTTGTATATTTCCCTACCAATTCAATGGTAAAACCGGACAGGATTGCTTTTCATTCGAGCATTATCAGTAGACGATTGTTGTTCCCTATGTTACTATTTAATACCGATCCGGATCGGTAACTTATTCTGAAAGAGTAGTGACATGTAATATATTAGAATCTGCATAAGTATCATATACAGTATAAACCCTGATAACGAAATAGTAATTTGTACCCGGGTCCAGATTCTGAATAGTCCCGACAGTTTCAGATCTGTCTTTTGTTGTCCTTATAGTTTGAGTTTCCGGTCCTTCATGGTATGATTCACCTCTGGAATAATAGAAAGAGTCATTGAGTTTCCGCATTAAAACAGAATAATGATCGAAATAGGGATCGCTTGATTCGGTCCAGTAAATATGAAATCCCGCAGTTCCGATATCTTCGGCCCAAACCAAAACAGGTTGAACATCGTTAAAATACGTATAATCCCACTTCTGACAGCCCGTGAAGAGGAACAGGCTAAATAGCATGCACAGGTATTTTTTCATCAGAATCTGATTTGTATAGTTGGTAAAATAGTATTTGAAATCGGATCAATTGCCAGGGTCAGACTCAGATCCTTCTTCTTCGGTTTAAATCTCATATTGATATCTAGCAGGTTATAAGTATCGATAATGAAAGCACTACCGAATAATATTGTGCCCATCAGTAGGATATTAGAACTTTTGGCAAGCCCCTCACCTGCTTTATTGGCATACTCGATCTGGGTATTGTCATTATATTGATAAGCATCAATGCATTCTTCCAGATTATCATTAATGTTTTTCTTATTAAAACCATAGGCAAAACCCGTATAAAAAATACTTCCCAGATACAAACATGGTGCAACAATTTCTGTCAAGGTCGGATTCTGGCCTGTTTTCACATTTTTTAAAGTAAAATCAATAATCATTAAACCGATAGTCGAATAGAGGAAAATATTCTGTGTTGTTGTATATTTATCAAAATTCAGAAGTTGACCAGCTGTGGTAGAAATTGGAACAGTAGGATTTTGTATGGCACTTGTCAATACTGACTTACGATCCATATCATTAATATACCATGAAGCAACAAAGGCAGCAGATGTCAAAAAATAGGAGCATTGCAATATCCTTTTTGCATTTAATCTTCTGAAATCTTTTTGTGGCAGATAGATAATCTGATTCTCACGGGTTTGCGGTGGTTTGGTTTCTACTTTTTCATGGGGTTTTACCTCCACCAGCAAACTATCCGGTTCAGGTTGTATATCAGTTTTGATTTTATTGATGCTTTCGATATCGGAACCGGGTATTTTCAGTTCGCCGTATGAAGTCCGGATTGTATACATGTCATCCTTGAAGCCGATAACCTTACCAACAATCACAGTACTGTCCCGCAGCACTATTCGCTCTTGCTGAGCATGAATTGAAATACAACTAAAAAGAGAAAACTGAAAAAAGAGGATAAGAAATAATTTTAATAATCCGGTTCCTATCCTTACAGGGCGATTTGATGTCATGAGGCAACAGGGTTAGTTTAGTATGAGAATCAGGCAAATTATAAAAAAATATTCGTATTGTCAATAACAATCAGATTTTACCGGTTAAATCGAAATCAACCTATCAACCGATAACTTAAAAATCATAACAGAGTTATCTTTTTCTAATTCTCAGGTCATACTGAGAGACAGAAAGTAAACGCCCTCCCTTCGA
>CAYUAV010000606.1:0-2859 GCA_964442665.1 uncultured Bacteroidales bacterium | reverse complement strand
CGCAGGGAATGCCTTCTGTATTTTCTTTGGTCCCACACCCGTAAGCGATGAACCTAAACCCAGGGCTTACAGTCCTGTAAATGTTTTTGGTAAAATAAAAGGCGACCTGTCCCTACTGCGAACGGTCCGTTCAGAAACCCCGGTCGAAGTAAAAATCCTGCCTGCGCCTTAATTATTTATCCGATATTTCGGGAATTCAGAATAACAAACATCACCGTATCCATTGATAAATCTCACCTTGTAAACGTTTCATAACTTTTGCGAAATGGTTATTTTAGTTGCCGGTTTTGATCCGTAATACGTGATTACAACCTTCTTTCATCCTTATACTTCTTCTACTCAGCCTCAAGATATTCTCTTGAGGTTTTTTTTATCTGGACACTTTTCTAATTTTAAGCAAATATTATCTGATGAATACCACTCAGCTAACAGGTATTGTCCTTTGCGGGGGACAAAGCTTCCGGATGGGCACCGATAAAGGACTGGTTACCTATAAAGACAAAACCCTGGTCGAACATGCTATCGACTCGATCTCCGGATATTGTTCCGATATTATTTTAAGCACCAACAGAGAACTTTACAGGAAATTCGGATATAAGCTGGTAGCCGATTACCATAATCATATCGGACCCCTGGGAGGAATTTTCAGCGGATTATCAACCAGTATTAACGATCAGTGCCTGATCACAGCCTGCGATATACCTGTTATTGATGAAGGAATTCTTGATATGATGATGGATAAGGCGACACAAACAAAAATTGTGCTCCTCAAATTGGCGAAGGGATATTTTCAACCCTTTCCGGCAATACTTGCAAAAAATGTACTGCCTGTGATAGAGACACAAATAGACTCGGGAAATCATAAACTTCAGGATTTATATGCCGATCTTGAACAGCGTATGCAAAATGATGTTAGTATCATAGGGATCGAAGCCGAACCCTTAAATATAAATACGAAGAACGATTTTTGAAAATGAACGGAAAAGTTCCATACGATAATATTCTTACTATCTCAGGCGAAGGACAGAATGTGGGAAAAACCAGGCTGGCCTGTAATATAATTGCCGAATTTTCACGGACAAACGAAATATCCGGAATAAAAATAACACCCCATCACCATACGAATATAGGAGATGCAATACTTGTTAAATCGCAGGATGGTATTTCGATATACAAAGAAACAAATACCAGAAGTAAAAAAGACACTTCAAGAATGCTTGCCGCCGGAGCTGTTGAAGCATACCTGGTACAGGTGGCCGATGATACATTTGAAGCATTATTTGACTTTCTTGATAAAGAAATAGGTCATGATACGCTTATTATCTGTGAATCGGGCAGATTGCCCGGAAGGATCAAGGCAGGAGTATCGTTGTTTGTGCAGCAACTGAATGGTCAGGTTAGTGACATTGCGAAGAAGATTCCCCTTCGGGACATTGATCGAATGGTTACCAATACTGTGAACGGTTTTGATATCGACCTGAACGAGATCCGAATTTCTGAACACTCCTGGAAACTTAAAACCGATGAACTCAATGCTTAATCTGCACGAAGCGCTGGCTATTCTCAGGAAGACCGGTCATACCCTCCCGACCGAAGAACTTCCTATTGTTCAATGTAATAGACGAATCCTGGCTGAAGATATCCTTTCCGATACGGATATGCCCCCGTTCGACAAGTCGGCCATGGATGGTTATGCCTGCCGGAAAGCGGACCTTGCCAATAATCTGAAAGTGACTGATACGGAACATGCCGGCGAAAAATCAAAGCTGAAGGTTGAAACGGGCACCTGTATAAGAATAATGACCGGCGCGCCGGTCCCTTCCGGGGCCGATACGGTGGTCATGATTGAGGATACGAAAAAGACAGATACTAATACAATACGTGTGGTCAAACTCTCCTCGAAGACCAACATTTGTTACCGTGGTGAGGATGTTAAAAAGGGTGACCGGGTGCTTACCAAAGGAGATATATTACTGCCTCAGCATATTGCCGTGCTGGCTTCGGTTGGTAAAGTGAAAGCCGTTGTATATCAGTTACCCGAAGTTGCTTTGATCTCAACAGGGTCGGAACTTGTGGAACCGGAATCCCTTCCGAAAGAATCGCAGATCAGGAACAGTAATGCCTATAACCTGCTGGCACAGCTTCTCAACCTGGGAGTCAAAGCAGATTACCGTGGCATTGTGGAAGACGATCCGGAAAAACTCACTCTCAATATCCGGAGATCTCTCGAGAACAATGATATCCTGATCCTTACCGGAGGTGCCTCGATGGGTGAGCATGATTATGTTCCGAAAGTCCTGCAGCAATCGGGCATGAATATCTATTTCAGAAAACTTGCCATACAACCCGGAAAACCCGTATCTTTCGCATCCGATGGTAAAAAATATGTATTCGGTTTAAGCGGTAATCCCGTATCTTCCTTTCTTCAGTTTGAACTGCTGATAAAACCGTTTATCTACAAATTAACGGGGCATAATTATGAATTTCCAATCATTACCGCAGATTTAACTGACAACATTACCCGTAAGCAGGCCGATCGGCTTAAGTTCTTCCCTGTTTGGCTGACACCGGAAATGCGAATATCTGCCATCCGCTTCAATGGTTCTGCTCACATTGCCGGTATTACGAATGCAGATGGTTTCGGATTATTCCCGAAGGATACATTCAAATTAACAGCGGGAGAAAAAATTGAAGTTCTGCTGATCAGATAACAGGATTAAGCATCCAACATAATTACAAAAAAATACACCCATGCAAATACTGAGTCATACTGACGATAAGGGAAAAGCCCAAATGGTTGATGTGGGCCAAAAACCCGACCAGGAAAGAATTGCCGTTGCCGAAGGGTTTATAGCGTTA
>CAYUAV010000605.1:0-2860 GCA_964442665.1 uncultured Bacteroidales bacterium | reverse complement strand
GGCCAAAAACCTAAAGGCAGAAATCGATGATGAATTAATTGAGAAATATCGCGGGACAGTGTCGATTCCATTCCAACCCGGAGATCATAAAACAATTGCAGTAAAAATAATCGACGACCGTGGAATCGAAAGCTTAAGAGTAGTGGAGTTGTAGAAATGAGTTCTCCCAAGCCGGTACCAGAAAAATATGATGACCTTTTTGCGGACATCGGGAGAGGGAAAGTAAAAATCCCCCAGTTTCAACGTGAATTCGTATGGCCGAGAGACAAGACGGCGAAGCTAATTGACAGCATTTTAAAGGAATATCCGATCGGTACGTTCATATTTTGGAAAACCAGAGACAAATTGAAAAGCGTTAGGGATATAGGTAATATAAATCTACCCGAACCACCGGAAGGAGAATCAATTACATACATTTTGGATGGACAACAGAGAATTGCTTCATTGTTCGCCGTACGGGCAGGCGCGGTCTTGTCGCGTGAAGGCGAAGAAATCGATTACAAGACTATATTTATTAATCTTGACGCTGATCCAAATGAGGAAGAAGAAATTGTAACGGCGGAATGCCCGCGTAATGCCAAATATATTTCGGTATTTGATTTATTGAATAAAGGGCTTCCCTATTTTTATGATGAATACACTAAGGAGTACATAAACAGAATTGATCAGTATAAGAGAACATTGGAAACATACGATTTCCCGACAATACAAGTTAAAGAAAAAACTTATTTTTCAGAAAAGTACCGGTTTTTAATTTACAAAATCAGAGGTCGTGCGCATTAAGTTTTCCTAACAAACAACTTCATTTCTGAGGTATTTACTTTATAAGGTCTTCAAAAATTAATAACTTTACTATTAATATTTTCTTGTTATACTTCAAGTCACTTAATTTAGGTGAAAATCTACATTAAAAATATGGTTTGTATTCGTTGCCAGATGGTAGTGAAGACCGAACTGGAAAAACTTGGTTTGCATTATTATCATGTAAAAATTGGTGAAGCCAATATAATTGAGGATATCATACCGGAACAATTGGAGCAGTTGGATATCGCTTTACGAAAATCAGGACTGCTTCTGATGGATGATAAAAAAAGTATCCTGGTTGAGAAGATAAAAAGTGTTGTCATCGAATTAGTGCATTACACAGAAGAACAGATCAGGGTAAACCTCTCCGATTATCTGAGCGAAAAACTTAATTACGACTATACCTACCTGGCAAATCTCTTTTCGGAAAATCAAGGCATAACCATTGAAAAATTTTATCTCTCCCATAAAATTGAAAAAGTAAAAGAACTGATCGTATATGACGAGTTAAATCTCACCGAAATAGCTTATAAAATGCACTATAGCAGTGTAGCCCATTTGTCAAATCAATTTAAAAAATTTACCGGCCTTACCCCTTCTCACTTTAAAGAACTCAAGAATAAAAGGCGCAAGACTCTGGAAGATGTGTGAATTATGTAAGATTTGATCAAAATTGTGTAACAATACTGCCGGGTTGTCCCTCTAAATTTGTTTCCTAACCAATTAAAAACTGGTAATTGTTTTTCTTATATTAATTTTTATTACTCCGATTGAGGGGGTAATCCATTAAAAAAATACAATGAAAATATTATTAGTATATCCAAAATGTCCGGATTCCTTCTGGAGTTTTAAACATGCTTTAAAGTTTATTTCCAAAAAAGCCGCCGTGCCACCACTTGGATTAATAACGGTATCAGCATTGCTCCCATCAACATGGCAAAAAAAACTGGTGGACATGAATGTTGCGGCACTTCATACAAATGATATCCAATGGGCCGATTATGTCTTTATAAGCGCTATGTACATTCAAAAGGAATCCGTTAACTATGTAATTGGTGAATGTATTAGGCTCAATAGGAAAATTGTTGCCGGAGGACCTCTGTTTACACAGGAATACAAAAACTACCCTCAAATCGATCATATGGTTTTAAATGAAGCTGAGATTACCTTACCATTATTCCTGAAAGATTTAGCTGCCGGGCATCCTGAAAAAGTATATAAGACCGATAAGTATGCTGATATTTCCCTTAGCCCTGTCCCCGACTTCCATCTGTTGCAAAGGAAAAAATATGCCTTTATGAATATGCAGGTTGCTCGCGGATGCCCATTTTCATGTGATTTTTGTGAAATAACCTCCTTATTCGGCCATAAAGTCCGAATGAAAAATACCAATCAGGTTATTATGGAGCTTGAGGCATTATATAATCTTAACTGGCGCGGATCTGTTTCCGTTGTCGATGATAATTTTATTGGCAACAAAAAACAAATTAAAACCGGCTTACTACCGGCCATGAAGAAATGGATGCAAACCCATAAGTATCCATTTGTCTTTAATATTCAAAGCTCTATTAATCTGGCCGACGATAAAGAACTAATGTCATTACTGGTGGAAACAGGATTCACTTCTACTTTCATTGGCATCGAAACCCCTGAGGAAAAATCGCTTAACTATTGCAATAAGGTACAGAATAAAAACCGTGACCTGCTTCAATGTATTAAAAATATCCAAAAGACGGGGATACAGGTTTCAGGTGGATTTATTGTTGGTTTTGACAGCGATACACCGGGTATTTTCCAACGACAAATTGATTTCATACAAAAAAGCGGGATTGTTTCAGCAATGGTTGGATTATTAAACGCACCCAAAAATACCAAACTATACGAACAATTGGAAGCAGAAAACAGGCTGACAACCGAAGCTACCGGAAGCAACACCGATTTGTCGATGAATTTTATCCCTAAAATGAACTACAATGAACTCATAGAAGGGTATACAAGAATAATTCATAATATTTATGCAACCAAACCTTACTATAAAAGACTGCGGCAGTTGCTA
>CAYUAV010000604.1:0-2860 GCA_964442665.1 uncultured Bacteroidales bacterium | reverse complement strand
TAAAGATAATCCAGAATCAGGCAGACTTTTAAAACCTGATTATGAAATGGATTGGGATGACTTTAAAAGTTTTGCATTTGATAAAAACGCTGAAATTCTTAAAGCTTTGGAAATAATTGAAAATGAAAACGAATAACGCTTGCTAAGCACAATACAGCATATTATCTGATTGGTGGCACTGTGGTAAGCCGCTTTTTTGTATCTTGCTCATCAAATACACTACGGTGCAATGCCTGCTTCTTACTGGCAAATCGTTATGCAACTATAAAAATAAATCAGCAATTTGATGATGAATTTTTATTTAACTTAAATGCCATGAAATTTTCAGCTAAAATAGTATCAATTCTACTGTTTCTGCTTCCTGTTGTTTTTACATCATGTAAAAGCGTGGAAACAAAAAAAAGGCCTAACATTATACTGATTATGGCAGACGATATGGGTTTCTCCGATATGGGAGCCATGGGCGGTGAAATAAAAACACCAGGTCTTGATGCTTTGGCAGAAAAAGGGATTCTTTATAAGCAGTTTTATAATGGAGCCCGTTGTTGTCCATCCAGGGCATCATTAATGACCGGACTATATCCGCATCAGGCCGGTATGGGATGGATGACCGCTGCCGATCTTGGCACTGAGAGCTATGCCGGTGAGCTCAACCATAATTGTATGACCATCGCTGAGGTACTGAAAAATTGTGGTTACAATACCTATATGTCAGGCAAATGGCATTTGGTTAGTGACAAGAATACAGAACGGGATGGTAATAAAAATGCCTGGCCGCTGCAAAGAGGATTCGATCGTTTTTTTGGCACGTTATTAGGTTCCGGAAGTTACTATACACCAGGAACTCTGGCGACACAAAATACGCTGATAGAAGCTCCTGAAGATTTTTATTATACGGATGCTATCAGCGACACAGCTGTAAGTATGATAAAGGAAAATATGCTGACCGATACCCCGTTTTTTTTGTATGTGTCATATACGGCACCTCATTGGCCATTGCATGCATACAAAGACGACTACGAACCATACATTGATATGTATTCAATCGGATGGGATTCCATTCGACTGCGACGTTTTAAGCATCAAAAAGAATTGGGAATTGTTGATGAAGACTGGATTCTGTCGGAACGAAATCCTGAAGCGCCACCCTGGGATTCACTATCGGATGAAAAGAAGGAGGAAATGATACTTCGTATGGCTATTTATGCTGCACAGGTAGAATTGATGGATCAGGGAATAGGAAGAATTATATCAGAACTTGAAAAAGAAAATAAGCTGGATAATACCCTGATTTTCTTTTTACAGGATAACGGAGCATGTGCCGAGTTTATAAGTGGTCGGAATCAGGACCTGGCTGTTTTGGGCACAGATGAATCGTTTGAAAGTTACCGTTTACCCTGGGCCAACGCATCAAATACCCCTTTTCGGTTATTTAAACACTGGACTCATGAAGGAGGGATTTCGACTCCATTGATTGTCCATTGGCCTGAAGGAGTGATCAATTCCGGGAGAATGAGCGAGCGTCCGGGACAGTTAATGGATATTATGGCTACTTGTATTGAAGTTTCAGGTGCTGAGTATCCATCACAGTTTAATGGGAATAAAATACATAATCTGGAAGGGGAATCCCTGCTCCATTCAATTAAGAATGAAAGTGATCAAAGAGAATCAGTTATGTACTGGGAGCATGAAGCAAACCGCGCTATCCGGTCGGGAGACTGGAAGCTGGTGTTAAAGGCATCTGAGGAATATCCCTTTGATGGTAAATGGGAACTTTACAATTTGGCTGATGACCGGACTGAGATGAATGATTTGGCTGAATCCTATCCTGAAAAAGTTGAAAATATGAAGACAATGTGGGAGGATTGGGCTAAAAGAATTAAGGTCTATCCATTAGATAATCGTTCATGGAAGAGACGATTAACTGACCCTGAGGAAATTACAGGAAAATATTTTAAAAGGAAAGATTCTGTGGAAACAGAAAGTAAAGAAGACTAAGATCAATCGGAGAAATTGAATGAATCAAAAAAATTGACAGCAGAGAAAAAACCTTTATGAGAGTATAACTATTAAATTCATTAACTATTCGGCCCGGATAATCATTTTTCGGTTTGCAGCGTACATGTCAGTTTTAATCGTATACAAGTAAATGCCTTTTGACAGCCCTGTCGCATCAAATTCTACAGAATGTATCCCTGATGCATATTCCTTCCCGGCGAGCTCAGCAATTTCTTCGCCAAGTATAGAATAAACCTTCAATGAAATGTATGTATCATGTGCAATTTCAAAAGGCATCGTTGTCTTATCGGTAAAAGGGTTGGGATAGTTCTGCCCCAGTATATAAATACCCGGTCTATCCGGTATATCTGTTATACCGGTAAATGCAGTGGCAGTATCGGGCAGGCATACAATATCAGCTGGTTTACCAATTCCTGTGGGAGGCACCGTATCATTTGTAATGCATAATTTATCAAGTTTGGTTCCATCCTCCCGATAAGCAATAGTCAGGGCGTGTTCCCCAGTTGTCAGCAAGTAAGTGCCAAATCCTTTCCACTGCCATCCGGTCGTTTCTAATCCATCATACGTAACAAAGTCTCCGTTGTCCATCTTTACCCAGTATGAATCGTCATCGGTACCGGGACAATTTAAGCGGGCATAAATGAAGTAGGTTGAATCGTAAGTCACTGTAAAAGGGATCAAGATTACGCTTTCATTATCGGCTGGCGCTTCCGGAATACTGCTAAAGCCGGATTCAACCGTTATATAGCTTTGATTTGACACTCCCGGATCTATTATTATTTTCCAATTCTCACCCACCGTGGCACATTCCGGTTCAATCCATACCGATTCCGATTTTGAC
>CAYUAV010000603.1:0-2861 GCA_964442665.1 uncultured Bacteroidales bacterium | reverse complement strand
AATCCTGCGGGAAAAGCTGTGGTTGACAATGAAAGCCTTACCGAAATTGAGAACGCTTTGGTTACTATCAATAAGCGGAGTAACGGTTTATTGCATTTTGTGGATACATACCGTAACCTGACCAAGATCCCGAAACCAAATTTTACCTTTTTCAAGGTGAAATCATTGTTCGATAATATAAGCCTCTTGCTGGGTGATGAACTGAAAAGCATGGAAATAAAGTTCACATTGCAAATCGATCCTGAACAAATGGAGATAACGGCCGATGAACAACTGATCGAACAGGTTCTGATCAACCTGATCCGAAATTCCATTCATGCATTAAAAAACAGATCGAAAGCTGAGATCCGCATGCTGGCATTCTATAATAAAAGAGGCCGGTACACGATCCAGGTCATTGATAACGGCCCGGGAATCCTCCCTGATGTGCTGGATAAAATATTTATACCTTTTTTCACGACAAAAACATCTGGCTCAGGAATCGGGCTGGCCCTGTCACGGCAAATTATGCGCCTCCATAATGGCATGATCACTGCATACTCAAATCCCGAGAAAGAAACCATTTTCACACTTACTTTCTGACATCAATTCAACAACAGCTATTTCTCCGATTCTTCAAATTACATCATTACCTGATTATGATCCATTTTCGATGCAATCATATCGCTATTTGTGATGTTCCGGGCAGACAGCAATAACCTTTCAATTGATTTCCTCCTTCCCATCGACAGACAACATGTCATAGTCATTTAAGTAAGAAATACCTGTTTGTCACACAAATATTCAGGTAATAATAATCTGGTTCTGAAAGGATTGTGATTACTAATATATGTATTTATATAAATATGTATATATTTGGTATATTATTTGAACCTCTCACATGAAAATATGTTAACAATTAATAAAATAAAATATGGCACTTGAACATTTAACAAAGGATACTTTCAAGGAAAAAGTATTCAATTATGAGACAAACAAAGAATGGAAGTATGAAGGTCCGCGGCCTGCAATAATTGATTTTTATGCTGATTGGTGCGGCCCGTGTAAAATTGTTGCTCCAATTCTTGAAGAGTTGAAGTCGGAATATGGCGATAAGCTGGATATTTTTAAAGTAGATACTGAATCCGAAAGGGAATTATCGTCGGTATTTGGTATTCGAAGCATCCCAAGCCTGCTTTTTATCCCTCTGGAAGGCCAGCCACAAATGGCTATGGGAGCTTTGCCTAAAGATACTTTTAAAAAAGCTATCAGTGATGTATTGAAAGTTAACTGATGAAAAAATTTCTTAAAAAACATAGGTTTTCCATAGTATTTGCCGTTGTCGGAATACTGGGCGGTTTCCTTTACTGGAGGTTTATAGGATGCCGTACAGGCTCCTGCCCGATAACCTCAAATTGGTATACGAGCGCTTTGATGGGTGGACTGTTGGGATATTTAACAGGTGACTCTATTAACGATTTCCGAAAAAAAAGACAGGCAAAAAATGAAGGAATCGTGGAATGAGCGTTATGCAAGGAAAGAATTTATTTATGGTAAACAACCCAATGAATTTCTGAGAGCATACCTTGAAAATAAAGATCCGGGAACAATTCTTTTTCCTTCGGAAGGTAAAGGAAGAAATGCCGTTTTTGCTGCAAAAAAAAGATGGGTCGTATATGCGGTCGATTTCAGTGAGGTAGCTCAACAAAAAGCTTCAGACTGGGCACGGATCAATAATGTAGAGGTCGATTATCAGGTAGCAGATTTGACAGATTGGAAATGTAAGCTGAAATTTGATTGTATTGCCCTGATCTACGCGCATTATACCCCCGAATACCGGGAACATCTGCATAAAAAATTTGTTACCTTATTAAAGAAGGACGGGGAAATTATTTTGGAATCTTTTTCGAAAAAACAAATTGATTATGATTCGGGAGGGCCGAAAAATATCGGTTTTCTTAATGATGAATCCACACTTCGAAGTGATTTTAATGCGTTGAAAATAGAATTTCTGCAGGAACGGATAATCCGGCTCGAAGAAGGCAGTTATCACCGGGGCAATGCCAGTGTTATAAGAATGATTGCTAAAAATACTAAATCGTAACGTTATGAAATATTTTTTTACCAAACAGCTCAATAAAAACTATGATGAAACACGGCAGGTTATTGAGCAGAAGTTAAAGAATTACGAATTCGGAATCGTTTCAGAAATTGATATACATGAAAAATTCAGGGAAAAACTGGGAGTCGATTTCAGAAGGTATAAAATATTAGGAGCGTGCAACCCTAAACACGCCTATGAGGCCATATCGAATGAAGAGCATATCGGATTGATGCTGCCCTGTAATGTCGTGCTACAAGAGAAAGGAGAAAATCTGGTTGAAGTATCAGTCATTGATCCCGTGGCATCGATGCTGGCAGTTGAAAACAAATCCCTGGAAGGAACTGCAACGGAAATAAGAAATAAACTGGTTGAATTTATTGAATCGTTATAGACCTTACCCTGAAAGCTGCTGTTTAAGCTTATACCGGTCGACTTTAAAGGAATGATTACGCGGAAGTTCATCGACAAGGATGATTTCCTTAGGATGATACCTTTTGGGCAGATCATCCTTAAGAGCCGTTTCCAACTCTTTATCCGTAATTTCACTGCCACCCTTCTCCAGAACAAGGACAACTTTCTCTCCTAGCTTTTCATCGGGTAATCCAACTACGGCACAATCCAGTCCGGTAGTTTTCGATACAACAGCTTCGATCTCCTCCGGAACAATCTTAAGTCCGCCCGAATTTATCAGGCTATCATACCGTCCGATCCACCGGAAAGACGATTTACTAATAAGATCTATCACATCGTTAGTAATTACTTTATGGTCGAGATAATC
>CAYUAV010000602.1:0-2864 GCA_964442665.1 uncultured Bacteroidales bacterium | reverse complement strand
CAAAAGTCCTGGAGATTGGTCCGGGTCCCGGCTGGGCCGGCATTTTTCTTCTTAAGGAGCGGGATGATATCTTCCTGGATGCTGTTGAAGCTTCACCGGACATGATTCGTGTTGCAAATAATAATGCCCGGGATGAGGGGGTAGGAAACCGTGTAAAATACATGCAGGGGACGGTTGAAAACATGAGAGATATTCCTGATAAAAAATATGATCTTGTAATGTCACGCGAATCCCTGCATCACTGGGATGACCCTGAAAAGGGATTCATGGAGATTTCCAGGGTATTGAAAAAAGACGGAAAGATATATATAGAGGACCATAGAAGGGATATAGGTTTCTTTGCAAAGTGTATCGTAAATATTATTGGGCCCCTGATGGCCGGGAAAATGGCCAAATACTGGAAATCTTCAATAAATGCAGGTTATACGCCTGGAGAAATAAATAAAATGATTGGAAAATCCGGCATGACTAACTGGCTTGTGGAGACCGACATCCTGTCCCTTTCAATTACTACAAAGTAAGATGTTTATTTACAGGGTATTGCTCTACTGATAATGAGCAAGTAAGTACAAGTTTATGTAATTAAGATATAAGAATATTGTAATTTACACAATACACGTAGCATTAGTAACTATATGAAAAATCATGTAAAAAGGCAGAACCCAATATCAGTGAACAAATGGTAACCGCTTTTACAGAAGGTGCAAAACATGAATTGCGGTTATTCGAAGAGGCTGCCAAACAATAAATTAAAATATGGATCTTTTTCAGAAACAATGCAAATGGTATCCGGCATGCCCGATGAAAGAATTCTTTGAACAAGGTAAACTAGATAAAAAATGGATTGAAACGTATTGCAAAGGTGATTGGGAGAGCTGTGTAAGATACCGGATGGAAGAAAAAGGACAATTTCATCCTGATAATATGCTTCCTGATGGGAGTGTATGTGAAAGATTAGGGTGAACTAACCAGATAAGTCATGAATATCTATAGTTATTTTTTTTATCCCAGTTGTTTTTCTTAATCTCCGGACAGGAAAGTATCTATTCCCTCTGAAGCAATTTTTGCATCTGCTATTGCCGTAACTGCATCCAGGTTTACATTCACAATATCCCCGCCGGCAAACACTTTTCTTATTGAAGTCATACCATTTTTATCAACTTTAATTTTTTGCCTTTCCGTAAATTCCAGTTTATTAAAAAGGCCATCCGGAATAAAGGAAAAGTCCGGTGCCTGGCCAATCGCTTCAATGATCATATCCCCTTCCAGTAACATTTCCCTTTCTTCATAGAAAGTGGGAGCAAATTTTCCCTGCCGGTCAAATACAGACTTCACTTTTTTGCACAGGAGGCCTTTTACATTCCCCTTGTTATCCAAAACAATTTCTTTCGGTCCCCAGGAAGGATTAAACTGTATTTTTTCTTCCCGGGCTTCTCTTATTTCTTCTTCGGTAGCCGGCATTTCGGGCCAGTCTTCGAGTGAAACAGTTTTAACAGCAGCATTTTCACCGGGATGTTGGATATTTTGCAGTCTTAATGCTTCCCGGGCGACATCAAGAGCCACATTTCCTCCTCCAATGACTATTATTTCTTTTCCTGTCTTTCTTTGCTTTCCAATCTTATTATCACTTAGAAATTCAAGGGCCAGTTCACATTTTTCGTAATTTTTGACTTTCGTGGAACGGCTTTTTGTATTTCCCGTTCCCAGGAAAACAGAATCATACTCTTTCAGAAGGTCTTCAAACATCACATCTTTACCTATACGGGTGTTGAACAGGAATTCAACGCCCAGAGATCTTATATAATTAATGTCTTTATCAATGCTTTCCAGAGGTAACCTGTAGGCAGGCGGACCGGTTCTCATTGTGCCTCCGCCTCCGGGCAATGCATCATATACCACAACTTCATGTCCTTTTAATCTGAGGAAATAAGCCACGGATAAACCTCCCGGGCCAGCGCCGATGACTGCAATTTTCCTGCCGGTAGGTTCACCCGGCTTCAATTCCAATGCTGCTGTATAGTCTTTGATCGTATCTGCCACATATCTTTTCAGCCATCGTATTGACAATGCTTCTCCCCTGATGCTCAACGAACAAGCCTTTTCACAATGGGCCATACATACTCTACCGCAAATAGAAGGAATGGGATTGTCCTCGAAGATTTTTTTCAGCGATTCTTCGGGGTTATCTTCATATATTGCATGTATATAGTCAGAAATTTTAAGATGTGCCGGACACGCCTCTTCACATAGTCTGCATTCCAAACACCGTGAAGCTTCTTTCTTTGCTTCTTCCTGGTTATAACCTAAAACATGCTCAACAAACGAGAGTTTCCGTTTATCAGGAGCAATCACAGGCATAGAGACTCTATCGGATTCAAATAAAACATATTTAAGATCAGAGATAAAGCCTTCATAGTCTTTTTTACGATGAACTAAACTAGCTTTTAGTACTGAATATTCTTCAGAAGAAACATATTTTTCGGGTTCTGTTTCCTGGTCTTTAGGAATAAATACAAAGGTTTTCGGGTCAAAATGTATGTGGAAATAATCTCTTGAAAGTCTTAACGAACCGGGAGGACAAATATCAACACATAATCCGCAAAAACAGCATCTGCCGTAATCCAACCGGGGCCGTTCATTTTTATTACCGGATTTGGACTCCAATTCCGGTATTTCTACCATTTGAATGGCTTCATTGGGACAAATATCCGCACAGTTTCCGCAACCTGTGCATTTATCCCAATCATTAAGATGAAATCCCCTGTATCTCATGGCAGGTTCTTTCAGTTCAAAAGGGTACCTTAATGTTTTTGGCTTAATAAAGAGATATTTAACTGCTTTAAAAGGTTTTAGAATACTGTTGC
>CAYUAV010000601.1:0-2868 GCA_964442665.1 uncultured Bacteroidales bacterium | reverse complement strand
CGTATATTTTACCGCATTGGTTACCAGATTTCGTATAATGGTTTTTAACATATTAATATCGGCAAGTACAACTAAGTCTTCGCTGATATCTGAAAAACATTCCACATGTTTGTTCCTTGCCTGACTTGCGACAAAATCCAATACCTCAGATACAATAATCCTCAGTTCAATATTTACCGGGTCGTACATGATTTTACTCGTCTGTATACGCGTCCAGTTCAGTAAATTATCCAGTAAATTATGCGAAGATCTTGAAGAGTCGACTATATTGGTAATAAGTTCCTTTTTCAATACATCATCATAGTTATCGTAATCATTCAGCAGAAGTTCACCTAAACCGATAATATTAAAAAACGGCGTTTTTAAATCGTGACTAATTATCGATATCAAGGTATCTTTGGTTTCGTTCAGATTTTGTAATTCTTTCTCTCTTTGTCGTAATTGCAGGTGTGTCTTAACCCTGGCTACTAATTCAACCGGGTTAAAGGGTTTTGTGATATAATCCACGCCTCCCAGTGAAAAACCTTTGGCAATTGCCTCTTCATCCGATTTAGCTGTTAAAAAAATCACAGGAATATCTTTGGTCGAATCATTTTTCTTTATTTCCGAGCAAACTTCAAAGCCATCCATAACGGGCATCATAACATCGAGCAATATCAGATCAAACATACGGTTATTTATTTGCTTAAGTGCGGCTTCACCACTTTGGGCAAAGAAGAGATTATATCCCTCATTGGTTAGAAATTTTGCTACCAGCTGGATATTCTTGGGAACATCGTCAACAATAAGAATTGACAAATTTCCTGGTGTATTCTCTGGTTGTTTATTTATTGATTTCATCCAAAAGCGTATTAAACAACTGGGGTAATGTTGTTATATGTTCCGTAATTCCTTCTATATCGAAGTTCTTAGAAGCCTGAATTATATTGTTGGCACTTTGTTCCAAAACTGATATATGAAAAGTTGAGGAAAGCTTTTCTATGCGCTTTGCAAATTCATGGATTTCATCAAATGAAGAAGATTCCAGTATTACATAACAATCATTCAGAAGCGATTCGATCTCGGTTTTTATTCGTTCTTTATCTTCTGATGCCATGGTATTCAAAAATTTTACAGGCCTTTTTGGTGAAGCATATTTTTCCGATTTATTGGTATGCGGAAGATATTTTTTCAGATGACTGGTCAATACTCTTATATTTATGGGTTTAGTAAGAAATACATCAAAATACCCTGCAGCCTCAGATTCCTTTTGCGATAATTTTGTAGCCGAAATAGCTATAATGGGTATTCTATTCAAATCACTATGGGTTTTTATGTATTTTGCTACCTCAAAACCGTTTCCTTTAGGCATATTTAAGTCCAGTAACAGCACATCGGGTTTAAATTCACGGGCCATCTGCATAGTATGTTCTCCATTAACCGCTTCGAGAATGGTAATTTTTTCACCCTTAATTATTCCTTTTAGAAGTTCCCTGTTTGTTATAACATCGTCGGCAATCAGAATGGTTGAATCTTTGAAAAATATGCTTTCGGAATATTTAAGCTTAAAGGATCTTGAGGATTTTTGAGTACCAACGTGAATATTCGGAATATTTATGATAAAAGTACTACCCTTTCCCACTGTACTTTTGAGAGTAATCGTTCCATCCAATATCTCCACAAGCCTTTTTGTAATTGCCAGTCCCAGACCTGTTCCGCTATATTTCCGGCTATCCTGCTGATGCTGTTGTTTGAAAGCTTCGAAAATCTGTTTCTGGTATTCAACGGGAATTCCAATACCTGTATCGGTAACCACGATATCCAAATCGATATAATCATTCTGGTTATTAACTTGTTTTTTATAACTCCGGCATTTTATTAAAACACCACCGGTGTCAGTAAATTTATAAGCATTACCTACAAGATTTAATAGTATCTGACGAATACGGAGTTCATCCAGTAAGAGCAAGCCTGGAAAATCATTAGGAATATCTATGTTGAAATCAAGCTTTTTTTGTTGCATTTTCAGGCTGAAAACATTTTTAATTTCGTTGAGGACTGAGTAAAAGTTTATATACTCAGGTTTCAAACTTAATTCGCCGGCTTCAATTTTCGATAAATCCAGAATATCGTCTATCAGGCTCAATAATGTTTTACTACTCGATTTTATTGAAGAAATGTAATTTAAAAGTTGAGGTTCACGTAATTCGCGACTGAGCAATTCGTTAAATCCCATAATGGCATTTATCGGAGTTCGAATTTCGTGACTCATATTGGCAAGGAACGTGCTTTTGGCATTATTGGCTCTTTCGGCTTCTTCCCATGCACGTTTTAGCTCCTGTTCGCTGCGTTTCAGATCAGATATATTTCGGAGAATTATAAGTAATTCATCTTCGCCACTTACTATCAGTCGTGCTTCTTCAAAAACAGTATCATTACGCTTCTGATACGAATAATTAAAAGTAAGTAATTCATGCGATGCAAATGCCTCTTTAATAATCACCTTAAATTTTTCCTTCACACTCGAAGGCATGATGTCCTTAAATTTCATACCCATCATTTTATCCGGCGAAATGTACAACTTTGCCGGATTGTCAGCATATACATCAAGGATTAATCCCTTGCGATCGATTATAAGTATGAGATCGGGGATGATTTTCAGCAATGCCAGTTTTTTCGATTCACTTTCCTTCAATGCTGCAACTGCTTTTTTACGCCTTGTTACATCCTGCACAATGGTGAAAAGTATATTCTTTTCATCAGTGGTTACTAATGTAGGGTAGACTTCAACATCTTTAATCCGGCCATTTTTTAACTTGTGCTGCATTTTAAGTATTATCTGTTTCTTTGCCTGCAGCATCTGAAGATTAATCAACGCTTTTTCCGGTG
>CAYUAV010000600.1:0-2877 GCA_964442665.1 uncultured Bacteroidales bacterium | reverse complement strand
ACTGGGAGGCTATGTGCGCATGACCTTTCAGATGGAACTAATGAAGAATGTATCGTTCGGTACAAAAATCGATCTTTTTACCAACTACCTGAAAAAACCCCAGAATATCGATGTCAACTGGGAGACCCTGTTAACAATGAAAGCTAATAAGTATGTAACTGCCACCATTGCAACCAACCTGATATATGATGATGACATAAAAATAGAAGTGGATACCAATAACGACGGTGTCATCGAACACAAAGGCCCGCGTGTACAGTTCAAGGAAGTACTGTCGGCAGGGTTAATAGTAAAATTCTGAAATATTATTTTTCAGACTTTAAATCCCTTTATGTTGATATACAAATTCATTATTTAATTCTTCTGATATTTCATTGGTTAATTTTAATTCAACAAGCCTGTTTTTAACATTTTCTTACGTATTCATATGCTTTGCAAGCGTGAAAAGTTCATTACATACATAGTGCATCGTGCTTTTCATCGATGAAAAGCATGATACACAGTTTTATTTTTCGGATATATTGAATAAAATGCAAATTACATTCATTCTGCTATGTACTTTTCACCGATGATTTGCATACAAAATTTTTGTTTCGTCCATATTTCACTTATGAAAACCACGTTACATCCTCTATGCAAAGTGCTTTTCGCGAATGAAAAGCACATTACGCAGCGTAATTATTCATTTTTCACGTGTGAGAAGCACACGGAACGGGTATTTTATGGGAAAAATAAATGCGGAATCAGCAAATAAACTCCGTTTTTTATTGAACTTCTGTTCAGATCAGGTTTTGTTGCCGTTTGCTTTTCTAAGAGCATTCCGCTTCAGGTTTGGAATTGGCCGGAATAAAAGGTTTTTATTCTTCTTCCATCCCGGACGTTGCCGGAACAAACCTTACCGCCTGTCCTCCCCCTGGAGCAAGGTTTACAAAGAGTGTATCTTTCGATGTTATGGTTCTTTTACATATCGATACAGGAAGGGGATTTGTCTTCCAGTCAGCTTCTTCACCATCGGCATAAATTTCAGCGGAATAGTTGGTGCCTTTCTTCAGAAAATCCAGAATAAACATAAAAGAACGCGGATTCTCATCGGTAATACTCCCCAGGTACCAGTTGTCACCATTACGGTCTTTACGGACTATTGTTACATAATGACCTATATCCCCGTTCAGCACAAGGGTTTCTTCCCAGTCGCAGGGAACATCTTTGATAAACTTAAAAGCCGGGTTACCCTCATAGTTTTCCGGCAGATCGGCAGCCATCTGAATCGGACTATAAATCACAACATAGAAAGCCAATTGTTTTGCCAGGGTAGTATTAACCCTGTTATCGGGCCTGGACGGAATCTCAATATCGAAAATACCCGGTGTATAGTCCATAGGGCCGGCAAGAAGTCTTGTAAATACCAGTGTAGGTATATGGTTGGGTGGATTACCGCCATCGGGGCCCCATGCATTCCATTCCATTCCTCTTGCTCCCTCACGTGTCATCAGGTTAGGCCATGTACGGCGCAACCCGCAGTCCTTTATCGGTTCATGTATATCAAGCATAATATGGTGTTTAGCCGCAAGCTCCACGCTTTTCTGATAATGCCTTACACCGTATTGTCCGTAATGCCATTCGCCGTTAAACAGCCTGGTACCAACATAACCAGTTTTAAGATAGTGTATACCCAGATCTTCATATAGCTGGTATGCAGCTTCCATCTGATTTTCATAATTTTCGATATGAGCACTGGTTTCGTTATGACCGATAAGATCCACTCCCTTTTCTTTTGCATAAGCTGTAACTTTCTGAAGGTCGAAATCGGGGTATGATTTGGTGAAGCTAAAAATGGCACCATTGGCAATCCAATCGCCATCCCAGCCCAGATTCCATCCTTCGACAAGAACTCCGCCGAATCCGTTTTCGGCAGCAAAGTCGATATATTTCACAGTATTTCGGGTTGTGGCCCCATGTTTCGGACCCGATCCCCAGGTATATTTACCTATATGCATACCCCACCAGATACCCACATATTTTACAGGTTTGATCCAGGACACATTCTTGATTTTGCAGGTATCGTTCAGGTTCAGTATCAGATAATTTGTAACCAGGTCACCCGGCCTCTCAGCAATCTGTAAAGTGCGCCACGGAGTAACAAAGGGTGTTTCAACAAAGGCCTTTACTCCATTTTTCCAGGGAACAAGATCGATTGCCAGTATATTGGTATCGACCGGATAAAGCGTATAACTTGGAAAATCATACAGTGCAGCTTCATGAAAACTAAGAAATAAACCGTCGTTTGTTTCGACAGTCAGTGGGGTATGTACTGTATCCATTTCATCGATCGGTGATTTTCGGTACAGGTATTCGTATCGTTCCGATTTGTATGCTGGTATCCACCAGGCAGAATCATCGGTCGGCAGCACAAACCGAGTTTTTTCCTCGGTTATTTCAAATTGATCGAGATATTCCTGCTCCGGAAATTCGTAACGAAAACCCAATCCGCCGTTAAATACGCGGAAGATAATATTCATTTTACGCTGAGACCCCTCTTTCTCCTGCAAATACAGGATGAGTTCGTTATACTTGTTTTCGATGTTTTTTACCTCGCCCCATGGCTGCTCCCAGCTTTCGTCAAAAGAACTCATCTTTTTATCGAGTACTATGAAATTGGAATCAAATGGAAAATGATTATTCAGATCAAATCCCATGGGAGATTCAAGTAAAACGGGTTTGCCTTTGTAGTTCAGACTGAAAACAGGTTTTCCATCCATGAGATGAAAAATTAACTGAAGTTTGAAATCGGGTGAATTGATGGCCAGTTCGTTCCATTCCTTTTTACAGGCAAAAAGAACGGGTACCAGAAGCAATATAAAAAAAGTACGTGAAATA
>CAYUAV010000599.1:0-2879 GCA_964442665.1 uncultured Bacteroidales bacterium | reverse complement strand
CAGGATTTATCCAACATTCGATTTTAGCATTAAAAATTTAAACAGGTTCTAAATACTGATAATTGATTTTTTTCTCTGAAACAGGATGACATCTTAAAATCTAAAACCCAAGTGTCATCTGCTCTCCTATGTTCTCTTCCTTTTTCAGTTCTTTGTTCTGGTCCTCCTCATCCATTGCGTCATCCACCAAAAGGTCCCGATCTTTCCTGTCGATAATTAATTCCACTTCCTCAGTCTTTTGGTTTCTATCTTCAGTAACCTCCCGAACTTCTTCTTCTGCCGGTACAATTTCATCTTCAATGATCTCTATCACTTCTTCTTCATTGATTCTCAAAGGTTCCAGCTCTTCGACCTTTTTTATTTCGTAATTCGATAACCGCTTACCCTTTGCTTTAAATCCTTTCACGGCTATAAACGACTCAGCATCGATCTCTTCAGATTTCCTGTTTTTGTGTTTGCCACCAAAATGCAATTGAAGTCTTGGGTAATATTCTGTACTGATATGTATAAATTCACATTTCGAATCTTCGGGCAGGTAACTTTGGGGTTTACCATTGATATCGGCCGTAAACCGTTTTATATAATGATATTTTTGGTCGGTATCGTAGTATACTATCGTGTATATGCGCTGATCATCATATTTTTGCATACTTACAATTCCCTCGTTAAAATGGGTTGTAAGATCGGGTCGGTAGGTACTACATATTCCTGATGCGTAAAAAACAATGATCCGGTCCACAGTCTGGAATTCACCAATATATTCCCCTCTGGCCTCAGTGTTTAGGCGCTGAACTTCATAATCGAACCATATTTTTTGTCCGCCCAGGGTAGAACCAATTTTTTCTTTAAGTTCTATCTTGTGCACTGCATAGCGTGTAAGTATATTACCGATAGAGTTCTTGCCCTTAATCGCCAGCTGACTGAAATCATAGTCGATATGCAGATTGCGAAGTCTGGGCCGGGGTTTGTGAGTTATTTTGATGATCTCGGCTTCTCCGTTGGGATTTACCGTAAGGTGGAGGATTTTTGAACCATTTTTCCCTTTTGTCAGATCATATTCTTTATCCCTCGTAAGTCCGGTAATTGCGAACCTTTTAGCCATAATGACCCCATTGAGACCGTCACGGTACACTACGTTATAAATCGTACGGCTATCATTCTTTCTGAAAACTGCCGCGTGAATAATCCCTTTCCCCACAAAGGCTTTATCGGTAACTTTAGTTATCATGTATTTACCATCACCGCGAATCACAATAATATCGTCGATATCCGAACAATCGCAGACAAATTCCTCTTTTCGCAAGCCGGTACCGATAAAACCTTCTTCACGGTTCATATATAACTTTTCGTTTGCAACAACTACATGGGTTGCTTCAATGGTATCAAAGTTCCTGATTTCTGTTTTCCGCTCGCGTCCCTTACCGTATTTTTTCTTTATCTGCCTGAAATAGTTGATGGTATAGGGCACTATATGCATAATGTGATTTTTTACCTCATCCATCTCCTCTTCGACACCTTTAATATGCTCGTCGGCTTTGAACGAACTATATTTCGAAATTCGTTTTATGGGTATATTCGACAGTCTGATCAGATCGTCGCGGGTTACTTCACGCCGGAGTTTCTTCACAAAAGGTTTCAGACTCTTATCGATGGTTTCCAGAATTTCCTCTTCGGTTTTACAGGTTTTTATATTCTCGTAAAGCTCATTTTCAATAAATATTTTTTCGAGCGAATATTCATGCCACTCTTCTTCCAGTTCACTTAACCGGATCTCGAGCTCAGATTTTAACAGATCACGCGTATTATCGGCCGAATGCTTCAGTATATCGGATATGGATAGAAAATAGGGCTTATTATCCTCAATAATACAGGCATTGGGCGATATGGAAACTTCACAATCGGTAAAAGCATACAGTGCATCAATAGTTTTATCGGGCGACACACCCGGGGCAAGCTGTATCAGTATCTCAACGTTTTCAGCGGTATTATCATCAATTTTCTTGATCTTGATCTTACCCTTTTCATTCGCTTTTACAATAGTTTCGATAAGCGATGATGTGGTGCGTCCAAACGGAATTTCAGTTATAGCGAGGTTTTTATTGTCGATTTTCGAAATTTTCGCCCGGTTTTTTATAGCCCCTCCCCTCAGTCCGTCATTATATCTTGTAACCTCTATCATGCCCGCTGTGGGCAAATCGGGGTAAAGTTTAAAATTCTTACCCTCCAGGTAAGCAATTGCTGCATCGATAACTTCATTAAAATTATGGGGAAGTATTTTTGAAGCCAGTCCAACAGCTATTCCTTCAACCCCCTGAACAAGCAATAAAGGAAATTTAACCGGAAGTGTTACAGGCTCCTTATTTCTTCCATCGTAAGATAGCTTCCATTGTGTGGTTTTCGGGTTGAAAATTACCTCGAGCGCAAATTTTGTCAGACGGGCCTCAATATAACGTGGAGCAGCAGCGCCGTCGCCGGTAAGGATATTTCCCCAGTTTCCCTGGGTATCGATCAGCAGATCTTTCTGTCCCATCTGTACCAGGGCATCACCGATGGATGCGTCGCCATGCGGGTGATATTGCATGGTATACCCGATTATGTTGGCCACTTTATTGTACCTGCCGTCATCAAGCCGGCGCATGGCATGCAGTATTCTTCGCTGTACCGGTTTTAATCCGTCATCGACATGAGGAACAGCTCTTTCCAGTATAACATAAGAGGCATAATCGAGAAACCAGTCCTGGTACATGCCCGAAAGTTTCGTAACATGTGTCGACTTCTGATGATCGGTCAATTCAGATGATCCTTCTCCTTCAGGGACTTCTTCTGTTCTGTCTAATTCATCCTGATTCATGTAATTCTCTCTCCTTTACGTTAGGCTT
>CAYUAV010000598.1:0-2890 GCA_964442665.1 uncultured Bacteroidales bacterium | reverse complement strand
TCAAATGAAATTTACCCAGACACCTTTAAAAGGAGCCTATGTTATTGAACCGGAACCCTTTCGTGATGATCGGGGTTTCTTTGCACGAACTTATTGCAAGCGCGAATTTGCTCAAATTCATCATAGTAAGGAGTTTGTCCAGTTCAATCATTCCATGACTACTACAAAAGGAACCCTGAGAGGTATGCATGATCAAATTCCCCCCAGTGCCGAAATCAAACTTATCCGCTGCATCAGGGGAAGTGTGTTCGATGTGATCATCGATATCAGGAAGCATTCTTCAACTTTCCTGAAACATTTTGGCTTAATGCTTTCTGAGAATAATATGAAAATGATCTTTGTTCCGGAAGGATTTGCCCATGGTTTTCAAACCCTCGAAGATAATGCCCAGATGATATACCACCATACTCAATACTATACACCTGAAAATGAGCGGGGTTTAAATTACAAAGATCCTATATTCCAAATCGACTGGCCTTTAACTCCGTTACATATGACACCTAAAGATCAAAATTATTCATTCATTGATACTAATTTTAAAGGAATAGAATTATGAAATGCAGACATTGCAACACCGAGCTGAAACATGTGTTCGTTGACCTGATCAATTGTCCCCCTTCTAACTCCATGTTAAAGCCTGAACAATTGATCGAACCCGAACCTTATTATCCGTTAAAAATATTTACCTGTCACAATTGTTTCCTGGTACAGGTTGATGAAATGAAAAAAGCCGAAGAGATATTCGACAGCGAATACACCTATTTTTCATCGTTCTCAAAAAGCTGGCTGGAGCACGCAAAGAATTATGTGGAAATGATGATTCAACGCTTTGGATTCAACCAGAATTCGCTGGTAATAGAAATTGCTTCGAACGACGGATATCTTTTACAGTATTTTAAAGAAAACCATGTACCGGTTCTGGGAATTGATCCTACTGCCAATACAGCGGCCGTAGCCATCGAAAAAGGGATTGACACCATCATCGATTTCTTCGGCGCCGGTTTTGCACAGGAACAGCTGGTAAAAAAAGGCATTAAAGCTGACCTTATTCTGGGTAATAATGTGCTTGCACATGTTCCCGATATCAATGATTTTGTAAAAGGAGTAAAAATTACCCTAAAGGCTGATGGGGTAAATACCTTTGAATTTCCTCATTTAATGCGGCTTGTAGAAGAATGTCAGTTCGATACCATTTATCATGAACATTTTTCATATTTATCCTTCCACGCGGTAAAGAGAATTTTTGAACATCAGGGACTAGAACTTTTCGATGTTGAGGAATTGCCAACGCATGGCGGCTCATTACGAATCTTTGCAAAACACAAAGAAGATACAACAAAGGTTATTTCTCCCAATGTCAGCGATTTGTTGAGACGCGAGAAAGAAGCTGGTATGACGACCATGGAATATTACAATAATTTCCAGGAACGGGTAGACACTATAAAATATGCCGTATGGGAATTTCTGATCAGGGCCCGCCGGGAAGGGAAAAAAGTAATCGCTTATGGAGCTGCTGCCAAAGGTAATACTCTCCTTAATTATTGTGGCATCAAAGGAAATGATCTGATCCGGTTTGCCGTAGATGCAAGTCCGCACAAACAAAACCGGTACCTGCCGGCAAGCCATATACTGGTTCGAGATTTAGATAGTATTGCAGAGTATAAACCTGATTATGTGATCATTCTCCCCTGGAACCTGAGGAAAGAGATCGGTGAACAACTAAAATATATCAGGGATTGGGGAGGCAAATTCGTTACTTTTATTCCGGAGCTGCATATTTTTTAAATGATACCTTTTAAGAACATAAATCCCGATGAGCAAACCGGTTCAGACATGTACCGGTTTATTTCCGAGCTATTTCCCATCTGCAGGAGCATAACCGGTGATGGTGTACGCGAGACCCTCAAACGTATAGAGAAACATATACCGCTTCGGATGTCCGAAATACCTTCGGGTACAAAGGTATTCGACTGGCATATCCCCAAAGAATGGAATATCAGGGATGCATATATTATTGACCCCAAGGGGGAAAAAATCATCGATTTTAGAAAACTGAATCTTCATGTGCTGAATTACAGCATTCCGGTGCATAAGAAAATAGACCTGCCGACTCTAAAAGAACATTTATATACTCTCCCCGATAAATCCGACTGGGTACCCTATTTTACCTCGTACTATGTTGAAAAATGGGGATTTTGTATGAGTCATAACCAATTTACTAGTTTGGCTGAAGGAGAATATGAGGTGCGTATCGATTCTACGCTGGAAAATGGTCATTTGACATACGGCGAAGCCTTGCTGAAAGGTGAATCTGACGAGGAGATACTGATTTCCACGCATATCTGTCACCCTTCATTATGCAACGATAATCTTTCGGGGATTGCCGTTTGTACCTACCTGGCAAAATTGCTGAGCCATACCAGACACTATTATTCCTACCGGTTTTTATTTATACCGGGTACGATAGGCGCTATTGCCTGGCTGGCCGGGAATGAGAAAAAACTGGGGAAAATAAAGATGGGTCTGGTGACTTCATTGTTGGGACTGGACAGCGTATTCACCTATAAAAGGACACGATCGGGCCATGAAATTATTGATAAAATTGTCGAATATGTTTTAAAACAGGAAATACCCGGTCATAAAATAATTGATTTTATACCCTATGGATATGACGAACGGCAATTCTGTTCCCCTGGGATCAATCTGGCCGTGGGCAACCTTACCCGGGTTCCCTATGGTGAATACCCAGAGTACCATACATCGGCCGATAACCTGGATCTTATTTCGGAAAAGGCATTGCACGATTCACTGACCGTTTTTTTAAGGATCATTCAATACATCGAATGTGAAAGGAACTATATCAACCTGTTTCCCAAGGGAGAACCCCAAC
>CAYUAV010000597.1:0-2893 GCA_964442665.1 uncultured Bacteroidales bacterium | reverse complement strand
TATTAAAAATGTAATCATCCAGAACTATCCGGGCTGATTTGGAATCGACAGTTACACCGGGATAGTTCCCTGTGTGTTCATGAGATCTTGAAGCACAATTAAAAACTGATGTTTTTCCCGCATTGGGATTACCAACAAAAGCAACATTAATAACTCTATCGCGAATTGCTTCGAATCGAAGCTCGCCCGGGAATTCTTTCGATCCATTGTTCTCAGTAATATTCCGTACCCAATCCTGCTCCGGCAGTACTTCGATCAATTCAGCTTCCGAACGTCGTAGGGAAACCCTGTAACCTAAAAGTGAATATTCGATGGGATCTTTAAGCGGCGCATTTTTTATTACTATGACCTCTTTCCCTTTAACAAAGCCCATTTCCATTATCCTTCGCCGAAACGCACCCCTTCCGCGTACCTTAATGATGATTCCCTCCCCTCCCGATCGTAATTCTGAAAGTTGCATATGCCTGAAAATAAAAACAATTTTAATGTAATTGCTTCATCGAAACAATACCAACTAATAGGGATTTAGAACGCACTAATAATTATTTATAATTCCTGTAATTAATTGGGATTAGAGAATGTTTTTCATATATTAGTTTGTGGAAGATTTTTGGTTTACGTATTATAAATGAGATCATCGGAAAATATATATGACTTACTGAATGAGTATCTTGAAGTTGATGAAGATAGTATCAACCTGCTTGAGGAACCTATCGATTCCGACACCCAGCTCGAATACTTTGAATATTCCAAAAATCATGAGAACAAACTTACAGTCGAGGAAATAATCAGTAAGAAAGATCTCCTTTTTGATGACTCGGTTTCCAACGAGCAAAAAAAGACGATGCTTGTACAATTGGCATCAATCAGCAATGTTGAAGCTTACCGTACCATTGAGAAATATCTGAAGGATCCTGGTTCCAAACTTTTCAAATGGGCTTATCTTGCTTTTCTCGAAAGCCGGCTGTTACTTGAAAGTACTTTTTTAAATGAAAACAAAGTTCTGATTACAACCGGCCTGGGAGGAAAAGGCAACAAACTCAGGTATTTCATTGTCTTTTTTACCGACGACGGTTCGCCTATTACCCACCTGCAGCAGAAAATTATTAAAAATGAGTTGAATTATGCATTCTGCCGCCATGATGCCGAAATTGAAAATCTGATGTTCGAAGATGGCTTTGCTCACATCTTAACCGTTGTTCCCATACATATTCCCGTACAAAAATTCTTTAACAAAATACTCAGAGAATGTAATGAATTCGGAGGTTTTCTTTTCGACGATTTCATTATATCAAATGTCAAAATCCTTTCGGTCGAAGAGATAAGGGAACTTCTGGCTATAAACAATATCTATTAATTTATCTTCACATGTTCCACCGTGTTAATATTGCATTTCAGGTGCTTCCGTCATCCAGTACCAAACATCCCTATGACATCATCGACAAAGCAATCGATATCATTCATAACTCAGGAATAAAATACAGGGTCTGCCCTTTTGAAACAGTTCTTGAGGGAGATTATGATGAAATCATGTTATTATTAAAGAAAATACAACTTGAATGCCTGGAGTACGGAGCCGAAAAAATATTGACGATCGTAAAAATAGAGTTAAGCAAAGATTCTGACGTTAGTATTGAAGATAAAACCGGAAAATACGATTAAAAAAAGGGCTTGAAAAGCCCTCTCTTTATAAATCTAAACAGATTTTTCTTCATCTCCTTTATCCTCGCCTGAAGCAGTTGCTTCTACTTTTTCCAGATCTTCAAATTCCACATCTGTATAAGAAGATGGCGTTTCCTTCGAATCAATAACTTCATCAAGTAATTCTTCTGGTCCGTTTACTTTGATATAATCAATTGATTCATTTAAACCTTCGATGAATTTTTCAAAATCTTCCTTGTACAGGAATATCTTGTGTTTTTCATAAAAAAAGCGACCGTCTTTATGATAACGTTTCTTACTTTCAGTAATAGTAAGATAGAAATCATTCCTTCTGGTGGCTTTTACATCGAAGAAATAAGTGCGTTTTCCTGCACGAACGGCTTTTGAAAATATTTCCTCCCTCTCGGAGGTTTCAATGCCTTCCTTTTTTTCTTTACCTTCTTCCATCATAAATCGTTTTTTCCGGTTCTACTCACTTCAAAAATATAAAAAAAAATAAAACCCGGAACTAATATGACCTTTTTATAAAAGACTGACTCACTAAAATTTATATTTATTTTAATGATAAATTTTTATTGAATAAACATTGCACAGGATTAAAAAAAACGTTTTACTTTGCATTCCTATGTTTGAGAGGTTCTTTGTGATATGATAAGCAGAAGAATTTTGAGAATTAAGATAATGCAGGCATTATATGCTTATTTTAAGCATGATGGAAATTCATCACTGAAGAAAGCTGAACAAGAGCTTTTTTTCAGTATTGAGAAAACTTACGATCTGTACCATTATCTTCTGTTGTTACCCATTGATATTGCAAATTATACCGAATCGAGGATCGAACTGGCAAAAAACAAAAAAATCCCGACCTATAACGATCTGCATCCAAATACAAAATTTATTGATAACAGAATTATTTCCCAACTCAGGATCAATACTCAACTTTTAGCCTATATTGAAAATAAAAAGCTAAACTGGGTAATATACCCGGAATTAATAAAAGGTATTTACGCGAAAACCCTTGAAAATAAATGCTACCAGGAATATGTGAATAACGAAAAATCTTCCTACGAAGACGATAAATCATTTATATGCAACTGGTTTAAAGATGTTGTAGCTCAATATGAAACTTTATATCAGAATCTGGAGGAACAGAGTATTTACTGGAACGATGAACCTGAATTCATAATCGGTATAATTATTAAAACACTTAAGAAATTTAAAGAAAGTGATG
>CAYUAV010000596.1:0-2903 GCA_964442665.1 uncultured Bacteroidales bacterium | reverse complement strand
GGTTCCTTTCTTTTCATCAAGGAAAAGAAAGGAACAGACAATAAACATTTCAAATTAGACCTGCTTATCTTCAAATTTCTTGGGATAAATCAAATATGCCTTCCGCCGCATACAAACAACTACCCATAAAAGTTCTAAAGTGCCAGGTTGAAAGGCACAAGTTATAAACTTGCGCCATGTAAGAGTTGGCTTGTCCACGGGCAGCGCGTCCCGATTATAGATTTGTAAGGTTTTGCTAAGCAAAACCAACAAAATCTTATGTCGGGATTGCCCGTGGCGGCTTCCCTGTCTGCCGAACAGGCAGGGTTTCTTTGGATCAAACCAAAGAAAGTAACCGGTGCCGGGCTGACTTCTCATGACAGGCAGCAGTGAAATGTATCGATAGGATATGTGGTAAAGCCTATAAGGTAATAAAATCAAAGGTTATATCTTCACCGTTTTGCTATCTAATCCCGTTGCTCCCGAAGGCCGGGCCGGATGTTTTTCCTCTATCTGCTTCGTTCCGTCGGCTTCGGCACAGCGCACTTCAAAGGTAAATTCACCTTTCTCAAACGGCCAGGTATAATACCATATTACCCAGGTTGTGTCGGACAGCGGCGCACGCAGCTCCGATTGCTGCCAGGGACCATCGTTCACTCTCACCTCAACCTTCGAAATACCTCTGGCCCCGGAAAAGGCAATGCCTCCGACAGGCACCAGTGTTTTATTGCCCTTCTCCACCAGGGCGTTTACGGCAACCGTATCGATTACCGATGTCGTTTTTACCTGGGCCTTTCTGTCCCAGTTGCGTTCCACCCAATAGCCCGGTTTATAGGTATCGGTCACTTCGATCCCAGTTATCCATTTGGGTTGCTTCATTCCATAGCGATCGGGGATCCAGATACGAAGCGGGAAGCCGTGATCGTGGGACAGATCGTGACCGTCCCATGCATAGCAGAGCATGATCCTGTCATCCTTTGCCAGCTGTTCCATCTCCAGTGTTTCATAGTAACCATCACCCGATGTGATGTACAGGTATTTTGCCCCGGGTTTCACCCTGGCATCGGCCAGCACATCTTTCAGCCTGGCTCCTGTCCACAGGGTAGTACCTATCAAACTTGTGCCCACCCTTCCCGAGATACATGATATGGTTACATACCGGGCCACGGGTGTATAATTATTCTTCAGGTCATCGAGAGTCAGCATCAGGGTATTCTCAACCATGCCGGTAACAGGGAGCTTCCAGGACGATCCGTCGATAATCGTTGGTTGTGTACGAATAAATACTTTATAATGATCCTTAACCGGCGTATATTCAGGTCGGGTACCGGGAGCAGGCGTTACAGGATCGTCCTGGTTTGGGAACGATTTGGGCGATCCTCCCTCCGTATTGTGAGCCATCGATTCCATCAGGGCTTTATCACGATTTCGTTTTTTATATAAACTCAGTACTTCGCCGACAGTGGTACCGATAACCGTTATAGTAGCAGTGGCTGTTCCGAGTTGTATGATAAACCTGCGGCGGTCGATCCGTTTCACCGTATGGATTGAATCTTCTCCTTTCTCCACAGCTGCCGGTACTGTTTTCAGAAACCGTTGAAACGACCAGGATAATGCCAGACCCCAGGCCGAGAAAAGTAAGATCAGCCAGATGATCTGTATTACCGGGTTCAGACGTGATTGTCCCATAACTGCACTTATGGTGATCAAAGGCAGACCAAAGAGCGCTGCCATTACCAGACCAGCAATAACATCGGGCTTAATTTTCCGATAACTGACAACTGCATAGAAGATCGTCCCTGCCAGTGTTCCGCCAATAAAGAACTGCAACACGGCAATGATCTGCTCTGCAGTTTTGGCCGAATTGGCTACACTGATACCCAGCCAGAGCATGGTATCGATCATCAGATCGATCCCGAAGGTGACAACAGGACCGGGTAAAACCCGTGTCATCCAGTCGAAAAAATCAAAAGGTACATAGGGCAGGTCGGCCAGCTGATAGGCCAGGTACATAATTGCCGTGAGCGAAGCGGAAAGAAATGCGCCCACGAATATTCCGGTTCTGAGATTCAGCTTTTTCATGGTTCAATTTAATTTTGAATAAGACTATCCCGGTCGTATGTCTCCATCTTCAGGCTCTCAGGGTAAATTTACAAAACTGTCAGGATTAAATGATTATTAGAAAGCAAATCATTCAGGCGGGCTATCCTGTTTAGCCGGCCGGGCATGACTGCCCATCGGGTCAGGCCTGTCTGTTCAGCCGGAAAGATATTTACTCTTTTTTGAATGTAAGCTTCATTCCGTCGCATACTAACTACTACCCTTAAAAAACCTGGCAGTTGCGACGGTTTTTCTGTTTTCAACTAAACCCCGGACGTTGCCCGGGGCTGCAATTACCTTCCTGCGCTGACGCTTCGTCAGACAGGTGTAAGCCCTACGGGCTTAGTTTCAATGCGATTTAACCGGCCTGAAAGATTTCTACATAATGTATGATCCGGATTTAATATAATCCGTTTAAAAAAAATCAGGTAATAATTCAAGTACGGTTTTCGGGAGCGAAGGATTCCGGAGAAACCCTGTTTGAACGAGTCCGAAGGACGAGTGAGTTGGGTTTCGCAGAGCCTGCCCCGAAATAGAAAATGTTGTGTTTGATTTAATTAAACACTTACATTTTCATTGTCGGGGGAGAAAACCTTTCGTAGAATTTAACTGATTTTTTTCGAACGGTGATCTTTTTGCCTTCTTTTTGTATGGCAGACAAAAAGAAGGTCGTGCGGCAGGCGCGGCCGCACGAAACCCGGACTTTTACGCAGGCAACAACAACTTAACTTATGAATCGACTGTAAAAAAGGAACAAATAATAAATATTTCTAATAAGATCAACTTATCTTCAAAGTTCTTGGGATAAATCAAATATGTCTTCC
>CAYUAV010000595.1:0-2910 GCA_964442665.1 uncultured Bacteroidales bacterium | reverse complement strand
AATGGGAATATAACTCTGTTAAAGAATGTGATAAGGAACAACAAGGCAGAATATTGCGGGGGCATCAGCATTGGTTATTCGGAAGCCCGTGTCATTGGAAATATCATTACCAATAATATCGGTATACAGGATCCGGGAGGACTTTCTTTAGATAATACCAACGGATTGTATGTTAACAACCTTATTGTCAATAACGAATCCTCAGGTCAGACAGGCGGAGTATATGTTAACGCATCCAACGCTTTGCGTTATATCTCATTTCTGAACAATGTTATTGCTAACAACAAATCAGCCAACATATACGGGGGTGTATTTGTCAGCAGTCCGGCATCAATTTCTTCTTATAAAAACAATATTATCTGGAATAATGTAGCAGTAGGAAACAACTATCAATTTTACCCGGAGAACCTGCCTCAGGTTGAATATAATGACATTCAGGGAGGATACACGGGAGACGGGAATATTGATGCCGATCCGCGGTTTGTCAGTCCTTCGTCGGGTGCCGGTATACAATATGATGGTCTCGCCGCCGACTGGTCCATACAATCTGCTTCCTCTTGTATTGACGCCGGTAAACCTGATTTTACCACTGACAGTGTAGGAACGGAAAACGATTATGCCGGTAATCCGAGAATACAGTATGGCATAATTGATATGGGGGCGTATGAGATTACCTATTGTACATATAATCCTATAACTGACCCGGAAAATATCTTGTATAATGGCGATTTCGGGACTTGTGATATTTATCCGGACTGGTATCTATATACTGATGAAAGCCTTGGCGAGCCTGCCGATTATATGGTTCTTGATGAAGGATGCAGGATCATTCCCAGGAATGTTGGTGCTGACCCTCAGGAATGGCGTATACAGCTCGGACAGGTTTTTTCGCCGGAACAACAGGCTTTAATTATGGTTGACTCGACTTACAGGCTTACTTTCGATGCATTTGCCGATACCGAAAACAGACCCTGTCTGATAGCTTTCGGACTAGCCGACGATCCATGGACTATTTACTACCAGCAAAATATTACGGTAGGAACCGAAAGTGAATCCTATTCATATGAATTTACGCTAAACCAGGAATTATCTTCATTTCTTCTTACCCTCCATGTGGGTAGTTCAATTAGTCCGGTTACGTTCGATAATATTCTTCTGGTACAGTTGGTAACACCTCAACCGCATGTCGAAAGCCTGGGAGGAAATGATTCGAATGCTGTCAGAGTATTTCCGAATCCGACGGATGATAACCTCTATATTATCACCGAAACAGGTTCCGTGATTAGCCTTTTCACGAATACAGGCCTGTTGATAGAAACCATGACTGCCACAGATCATCAGATGATCATCGATACAAAAGATCTTCCAGGAGGGATATATTTAATCCGTATTAATAACGGAGAATTTATTTCAATCCAAAAAGTAATTATAAAGTAAAAATATCAGGCTAAATATCTTTTCCATTCATAATCGTGCCCAGTTTTGCTCCTGGCCTTAAAATTACTGTCAGACTTTTTGAATAATGATGGTTTATTAATTTGTAATGATTTTTATAAGTAATTTTATAATTACTTGTACATCAGCCTGATGGTTGTGGGCAGTACTATAATTAATAAAGGAATAGCAATAAGGAATCCACCGATAATTGCTATTGCCAGAGGCTGATGCATTTGTGCACCTGTTCCTATTCCCAGGGCAAGTGGCGATAATGCCAGGATGGCCCCAAAAGCTGTCATCAGGTTGGGTCTTAAACGCGTGGATACGGCCTGCACCAGCGATTCATCAACATCGAATTTCGTTGCAGATTTACGAAATTGCAGGAACGTGAAAATGGCATTCTCTCCGATAATTCCCACGATCATTATTAATCCGGTGTAGCTGCTCACATTAAGCGGCGTTTTGGTAATAAACAGCGCGATGATACTGCCGGATACACCGAGTAAGGCTATGAAAAGAATGGATATGGCAATTCTGAAATCTTTATAGAGAACCAGTATGACACAGAACACCAGTAAACTGGCGGTTACCAGGATAAACAGAAGTTCATGGAATGATTTCTGTTGCTCTTTGTATGCTCCTCCATATACAATGGAATATCCCTGAGGAAGTGATACGTGCCTGGGAACTTCCGTTCGTATATCACGCATGGTGCTGCCCAGGTCACGGTTTTCTAGTCTGGCAGTAACCACACCCATATTCTGCAGGTTTTCGCGCTGTATCTCAGGATCGCCGGTTACAAGTTTTATTGTTGCCAGTTCCCCTATTGACTTGAGTTTACCATTGGGGAGAAATATATTTGAAGACTTTAAAGAACTTACACTTACCGAATTGCTATTCGGGTAAATCATGCGCACAGGGGTGTACTGTTCTCTTTCTTTCAATTCACCAATCTCATTACCTTCGAGGAATGTTTGCAACTGAAACTGCAGGCTGGCAGGAGTAATCCTATATTGGGCCAATTGGCTTCCATTAGGCTCAACATTAACATAAGGACCTGTGATAACTATTCCATCAAAGACATCGGCAGTGCCGTTAACCTGAGTAACGATTCCGGCAACTTGTTTTGAGAGTCTTTCGAGTTTTTTGCGGTCGGGACCAAAAATTTTTACTTCAATAGGTTTCACAGATTCCATAAGGTCGCCCAGCATATCACCGATCACCTGACCAAAATCGATTTGAAGCGCAGGTTGGGAAGCTTCTATACGCATACGCAATTCATTGATCACATCCTCAGTTGATCGATTACGCTTATTTTTAAGTTGAATAAGATAATCGCCGTCATTAGGTTCGGTGATGAAAAATCCCATTTGTGTACCCGTGCGCCGCGAATAGGATTTAACTTCAGGTATTTGTGCAATAATTTCTTCAACCTCCTGCTGAGTGTGGACGGAGTGAGTCCCAGCATCGGGG
>CAYUAV010000594.1:0-2919 GCA_964442665.1 uncultured Bacteroidales bacterium | reverse complement strand
TCTTGAATATTCTGCCAGCTCGGTACCATCAAGAATAATAAACCTCCAGTTTTTATAAGAAAAATCGTAGTAGTAGCCGGGCATCTCATAACGCTCAAGAATCGTATCAAGATATTCGTCCGTAACCTCTGAAAACCCATGATTCCCAAGCAAATTGTAATAGGGTATGGTTAGTTCCTGATAGAATTGAATAACCGAATCATAGCTATTTTCATACCTGTCGATCATATCACCCAGGCTCATCACAAAATCGACCTGATATGCATTGAGTGTATCCATCGCTTTTGGCAGCTTGTTTAAGGTTTCACGATAATAGCGGTCACCCGAAGGATCACAATCGCAGTACTGAGGATCGGTAATAATTCCGATTTTTAGCACAGGAAGAGAATCGCATACATTATTAAACTTTAGATACGGATTTTGAGAATAAGCGTGATGAATTGAAAGTAAGCCTAAAGCACTGAAAAAAAGTATATATATCAATTTATGAAGTCTTTTCACAGTCAGGTTGATTTTAATGCAGTAAAAGTAAGGTGATTATATAGATTTGGAAAATTTATTAACTTCTTTTCTGTTTATATAAATTCAAGAAGTGGAATAAAGTATATTGAATTTTTTGCTTTGTTTTACTTCTATTTAGTTAGCTTATATCAATATCCAAGCATTTTTCAGGTTACAGACAACTTATGAAATAAAGAATCTTGATTTACACATTAATTTACTATGTATTACAGTACATGGGAGTCAATCTTAATCTTGGCTATTACCCCTTTTAGGTAGTTCACTCCGACAAAATAAATCCCAGTCCGAAATCACTTATCAGGCCAAAACTCCACAGATCCTGGTAAGTTGCCATACCTATTCCAATACTAATATTCCAGTATCCTTTTCTGCCAATAGTTCGCTGAAAACCGCATTCTGGGCCAAACTGAGCAACAACTCCATCACCTACGAATATCATTGTACAGGGAAAGCCTATGTAATTTCCCGAAAAATAATCAACCCTTTTCCCCCAGGCAACTCTGCGTTCAAAGTTGGTATAGAAACGGGGACCAAGTCTGACACTGGGTATAAGATAAAGATTTGAATATTTTTCACCGTTCTCTTCGCCCCATGTATAAGACATACCTATCCATACATTACCAACCAATGTGGTTTGTGGGCCAAGTTTCCCTTCAAAAAGAAGACCAAGGGGTAATAAACTCAAACGTGCAACCCAGTCAGGCTGCTTATCAACATGAAGGGAATATCCGGGTTTTTTCCATGGCTTAAGCGGGGGCCGGTATATCTGATCCCTTGCCGGAGGCTGGAAATACTCATTGGACCTATTTTCCGGTATAGTTATTTCATCTCCTGATTGAATGGTATCGCGGGAAACACTATGAGGTTCATCCATGACAGTATGATCAACTTCAATCTGATTTCCTTTATAAATATATGAGGAAACATTATTAAGTAATATAAACGATCGAATTTCGTTACCCGATCTGTAAATTGCCAGATCAATTTTATCACTGTCTACAGCAAATATCTTGCAGGATAGGGTACTGCCGTCGGTACGATTAATGATATCTGGAGCTTTGGATGATGACTGTGCTCTTATCGGGAAATATTCCAATGCAATCAGTGCCAGAATAAGAAGTAGTGTTCGATGCATAGTAAAAAATGATGGTGACATGAGCTTATACATGTATACAGACCAGGAAGTTACGATATAATGTAATTTAGAATTCGTCTAAATAAGTTATATTTGAGTATATAGTATTCAATCCAATTTAAAATATTGTTTATCATCAGTCTCCTGATTTGTTTCTCTAAAACGAGTATAATGAGGACCTGTTTAAAACAGCTTTCAATATTTGTCCTGGTTATTTCGGGATAAGAAATAATAATAGAAAGGCGTCCTACAACTGCTGATTTATAAGAATTTAATTAGCTGAGATTTATAATATTTATATTACACAGCAAAAAACAAAGATATAAGTTGAGTCAGCTTTCAAACCACCTCATTATTTAATTATAAAAATTCATTTGAATAGTTTGTATAAATGAAAATTTATATTTTACTTTGTATTTCAAAGTACTTTCTGATGAAAAAAGAATACACTTCAAAACAGCAGCTCGATGAGATCAGAAACCTTATGGAACGATCGTCGCGGTTTATTTCCCTTAGCGGCCTGTCGGGCATATCGGCCGGAATAGTTGCTATGCTGGGAGCCCTGTTTGCCTTTTTCTACCTGAAATTCGATAGCCGATATTTCGATACCGATTGGTACCTGGTTGATAAGATCTACCGGATACTTCCGGGTAAGTTTCATCTGCTCCTGCTCGATGCATTTATTATTCTGATCTTTGCCCTCGCATTTGCCATTTTGTTTACAACAAGGAAGGCTAAACGAAAAGGACTCAAAGTGTGGACCCATTCAACCCGTCTGATGCTCTATAATTTAGCCGTACCCCTTGTGGCCGGAGGCATTTTCTGCCTGATCCTTATTAACTATCACTTTATATTTCTTGTAGCCCCTGCAACGCTCATATTTTATGGACTGGCACTGCTAAATGCCAGCAAATATACCCTGCCCGAAATTCAGTGGCTGGGCATTTCCGAGATCATATTGGGTTTGGTGGCCTGTATGTATGTTGGCTACGGTTTGATATTCTGGACTGCCGGATTTGGGATTTTGCATATTGTATATGGCGCTGTGATGTATTTTCGTTATGAAACACCGGAAGTTAAAAAATAGCATGAATTGAAGGATATTATTTCAAAACTGAATAAAGTATTCGACAGCCGTATACGACTGGGAATTATGTCGATATTACTGGTCAATGACTGGATCGATTTTAATACCCTGAAGGAGCTGCTCGAAATTACTGATGGTAACCTGGCCAGTCACCTGATACATCTGGAAAAAAATG
>CAYUAV010000593.1:0-2924 GCA_964442665.1 uncultured Bacteroidales bacterium | reverse complement strand
GGATATCGATCCGGTCGAGCAGGGGCCCGGAAATACGGTTCAGGTATTTCTGCACTACCCCGGGGGTGCACACACATTCCTTCTCCGGGTGGTTGTAATACCCGCACGGACAAGGATTCATTGATGCCACCAGCATAAAACTCGCCGGGTAATCGATGGTATACTTCGATCGCGAAATGGTAATATGCCGGTCTTCCAGCGGCTGGCGCAACACTTCCAGGACGGTGCGTTTGAATTCCGGTAATTCGTCAAGGAACAGCACGCCGTTGTGGGCCAGTGAAATTTCGCCGGGCTGGGGATAGCTTCCCCCGCCAACAAGGGCAATATCGGATGTGGTATGGTGCGGCGAGCGGAAAGGCCGCTGTGTGATGAGCCCGTGATGACTGTTAAGCAAACCGGCTACGGAATGGATCTTGGTCGTTTCCAGGGCCTCGTAAAGTGTTAGTGGCGGTATGATCGTACCGAGCCTTTTCGCCAGCATGGTTTTACCCGCCCCGGGAGGACCCACCATAATAATATTGTGACCGCCGGCAGCGGCTACCTCAAGCGCCCGTTTTACATTTTCCTGTCCCTTTACATCAGCCAGATCGACATCGTAATTATCGAGGTTGGAGAAAAATTCGTTACGGGTATCTACATAGGTTATCTCCAGTACTTTATCACCATTAAAGAAATCGATCACATCCTGCAGGGAATCCACACCGTATACATCAAGATTATCAACAACGGCAGCTTCAGTGGCATTCTGCCGGGGCAGGATAAATCCTTTAAACCCGTTTTTCCGGGCTTCGATGGCGATGGGCAAAACTCCTTTTACCGGGTGAATGGTGCCGTCGAGGGAAAGTTCGCCCATTAAGACAAAATCGGCAAATTTCTCATTTTTCACCTGTTCCGATGCTGCAAGAATTCCGATGGCCAGCGGCAGATCGTATGCCGAACCTTCTTTGCGTATATCAGCAGGTGCCATATTGATGACAATTTTGTGTCCAGGCCAGTGATATCCCAGCGTTTTTATCGCGGATTCCATGCGTTGTTTGCTTTCTTTAACGGCATTGTCGGGCAATCCGACGAGAAAAAAATTGATACCCTTGCTTACATTGACTTCAATTGTAATTATTGCTGCATCGATGCCAAAAACGGCGCTGGCAAACGTTTTAACTAACATAGGTCAAGACAGGATTTAATAAAGAAATTAAAATTCATAATCATTGCATCTTGTGGCCGGAGTAGCTGGTTTATTTTCTTCTGTTACCGGTATCAGTATACAAATCCATTGAATTAACAGGTTTTCCGACTAAAAATCAAATATAATTCTCTTAGGGAGAACAGCCAAATTAAATCATAATATTTGATTTGAATAAAAATTATGGATATAAACGGCCTTATTCATAAAAATCTCTTTATTGTAATTATTTCTTTTTCCATCCCTTGTAATGTGTCTATGAAAGAGACAAAAATTAGTATTCTCGCTGATTTTCGCTGATTTAAAACGCAGAGAAACCACGCAGAAATTATCATAAATTATTTACAATACGAGTAAATGAATTTTTCAGTGTAGAAGCATTGAAGTTGATAAACAGACCAAGTTTTTTATTGGCAAGTTTCAGATAGGTCAACAATTGTTTATGATGGACATCGAGGATTGTATCCAAGGATTTTACTTCAACAATCACTAATTCATTCTGAATTTTAAAAGTTGAACCTCTGATGTTATAAGATATTTTGTTTTCAGTCATTTGCATTAATTAGCGAAATAATTTGTGAAAATCTGCGAGAGATCTTGCGATGATAAATACTTAAAATGAAAATACATGAGGGACTCAGTTTTTGCGTAAAATTCTATCTTTTCTTTTTTGATAACTTGTAACCAAATTAATGTCTTCGCCTTCGCTTCTGCCGGTCGAGGGGTTTTTCGTACACCGGGCAGGGTCCGAAAATAGAGGAATAACCTTCAGGCTTTTCTTTTTGTTCCCTGCAACCGAAATTCAGGTTCAGTCCAAACCGAAGATTAAGGTTTCGGGCTGAAAGGGGCCAGATCATTCCCAGAACATTATCGGTAATGGCATATAATTGCAGCGGGCCTCTGCCGACTGAAAAACCGAATCCTGCAATATTAAACGCCCTGTACATAAGGGAGTAGCTGCCTACAAAATGCAAATGACCGAAGGGATTATAATCAAAGCCCAGGGTAAGCGCCGTGACAAGTTTGGTGCGGTATACCACTGCCGAAGTAAGTCCGCGCACGTAAAATTTATCTGTCAGACTATAATCGGCTCCCAGGTATAGTTTTAACGGAAGTATGGTTAAGTAAGGATCATGACTCACGTTAACAGTTATGGAATCCCTGATCGATTCTATAACTCTGCCCGTATCGACCAGTATACCCTGGTACATAAATTCTTCGGTCGTGGACAGATTATTCAGGTTCGAACGCCAGCGGATAAACCCCAGGTCGACGATGCTCCCTGAGATCGAGGTTTTTTCATCGAGTTGTTGAATAAAGCCTGCATCGAGTGCCATACCCCAGTTTTTCCGGTTAAAGAACAGCTGTATAATATCTGCATTTTCATCATATGTAATTGTATTTATTCGTCCGTTCTGTTCATCGATGATCACGGGAGCCGAAAGGTTCATACGGGCCTCTCCTTCGAGCGTGAGGTCGAAATATGTGGGATCGGTATACAGTGAAATGTTCGATCGGGGCAGCGCGGCATTGAGTTTCCCGAAAAGGAGTTTTCCTTTGATCCCGATATAATTTCCGAATGCAGCTTGCTTTGAGATACCCAGCGCATATTCACGGTAATGCATGGCATAAATTGCCGTTCCCCGCGAGCTGGCATAGTCGCCCTCGAAAGGGGTATTACCTCTCCATGGAAGTGTGAACAGGTCTTTTGAAAGCGTAATGGGGATATTATTTTTTTCGA
>CAYUAV010000592.1:0-2925 GCA_964442665.1 uncultured Bacteroidales bacterium | reverse complement strand
ACCGGCTTTGTAATATAAGCGCAACATCCCGCATTCATGCATTTCGCTCTGTCACCTTCCAATGCATAGGCTGTTTGGGCTATTATCGGAATATTAGGCCTTATTGTCGAAATATAACGTGTTGCTTCCACTCCATCCACTTCGGGCATCTTCATATCCATTAAAATAAGATCCAGTTTTTCATGAGTTTCTGCATAATCAATTGCTTTAAGCCCATTTTTAGCATGCATAATTTTAGCTCCTGTTTTGGCAAGTATCTCTTTCAGAAAAACAAAATTGATCTCATCATCCTCGGCAATTAGAATGACTTTATTGTGCCATGAGGGATATTCTGTCATTTCGAAAGATTGTGTATCACTTACATTTTTTTGTATTCCTTTAGGCACCTCCCGTAAGGGCAGTTCGAAACAGAAATCCGATCCTTTACCTGCCTGTGACTCGACCCAAATACTACCCCCAAGTAAATTGACAATATTTTTGCAAATAGCAAGCCCCAGGCCAGCCCCACCAACATTCATCGAAAGATGTTCTTCCAGCTGAACAAATCGTTCGAAGATTCTATCCTTCATTCTCTCAGGTATGCCAATACCCGAATCTCTTACAAAGAAAAATAAGCGCGAATCTTCGGATACACGATAACCAAACTCAATAAAACCTCCGCTGGTAAATTTTGCTGCGTTATTTAATAAATTAGAAATTACCTGTTTCAATCGTTCACAATCACTATAAAAAACAATTTCCTGTGCCTGTTTTTCGACTTTAAGTATTAGCTCAACTTCGTCAACAGTGCCATACTTACGAAGTGTTTCGGAAAAAACGGCCTTCAAATCGAGCAGTATTTCATAAGGCTTACATGCCTTATATTTGACTTTAAGCTGTTTCGATTCCATCTTTGCTATATCGATAACATCTTCAATTATATTTAGTAGATTGGTGCTGCTTCGTCTGATTAATTTCAAATACTCTTTTTTATCTCTTTTTGAATATTTCTCACTTAGCAGCAGATCGGTAAATCCTATAATGGCATTCATCGGAGTCCTGATTTCATGCGACATATTGGCAAGAAAGGCGGTTTTTAGCCTGTCGGCCTCTTCTGCCCTGATTTTTGCTTTCTGAAGATGCTCTTCCGTAATATGTTGTTCGGTTAAATCCTGCAGCATAATTATGGTACCCCTGAATTCTTCACTGACATCAAGAATTTTCTTGAAAATAAATTTATAATATTGATGGCCTGCATGAGTATCGATTTCTGCTTCGAAGTAATACTCCTCTTCAGTTGACTTGTTGAATTCACGAATCTTGTCTGCTATTTCCCCCAGGAAAGTATTTAAATCAGAATCGTTCAGATAAAGCTCTCCATCTATTCCAGGTTCACCAAATAATTGTGAAGCTGCCCGATTATATTTAAAGATTCTGTCAGCCTCATCGAGCAGAATAATTGGGGCAAATAAACTTTCAAAAACTGTCACATACCTGTTTTTTTCATTAATTATTTCCCGATTTGAAGATTGTAATTCTTCAGAAAACAAATCCTCTGACACCGATGTCCATTCTGTAATATAGCCGATTTCAATCCTGTCGAAGCTGCGTGCGATAAAATGGATCAATTTCTTCTTATGATGATAGTAAGCATTGCATTCCTCAATTAGATCGATATACGACTGTCTGTAATATTTCATAAGCACCATAAACAAACAGACTGAAATTCTCTGTTGCCGGTGTTTAATGGCCTCCATTTGTCCGAAAAAAGAAACCGGATCCCGACTGTAATCTTCATCAGCAAGTAATTCGTGAGGAATTAAACCGTGCGATTTAACAGACATTACTAGTGATTCGGTAATACCTTTTATCGATAAGCGCCAGGTTTCCCGAAGGGAAGGGGTATATTTTATGAAATTATCTTGCTTAGTATAATGCAAAATCCGCTTTACCAGCCAGGTCTCATGGTTTGACAGTAAACTGATAAAATCCTCCGCCTCTTTCAACTTCCTCATACTATTTAATTTTAGGGTTTATACTACTAATACAAGTAGTATAGTAAAATTAGGATTTGATATCCTAATACCATGAAGCTGTTGAGTGATATATTATATCAGCAGATGATGAGATTTCTCACTGGCCCGCGAATACTAAAACCCTTAATCTATGAGTCTTTCGAACGATTTAAACACTTTATGATCAAGTTTGTATACGGCAGTAATTTCCGGAATTGCTTTCAATTGTTGAATTAAATTTTCCAATGAGGCGAGCGGCCCTTCAGATTGAATATGTAATATGAAATCAATTTTTTTAATTTCCGGTAGCAGGTAGTCCGATCCGTTGCGATTGATGAAAAAACTGTACTTTTCTATCCCTTCTTCCCCTTCGTAAGAATATCTCCTAAAAGAGATGATACGCTGCTTTCTCATAAGCTGAAGGTTTTCAGCTAAAGATAAGTTAATGAATAATGTCTGGTTGAGTATCATGCATATGCGCAAATCGGATTCTGCGGAAGCGATTGCAAACAGTAAATTACTTTCGCTTCCCGAAGACACAGGTACTTTCAATTTTGCCTTTTTCAACAATAGCACAATTATAATCCGATACTTTGAATTGCCTGGCGGGCTGCGTTCTGTTCCGCTTCTTTTTTGGATTTACCCATCCCCATCCCAACAATATCGTCAAATACAAGAAGATGTGAAACGAAAACAGGTACTTTGTTGTCACCATTAACCTGTTCCTGACAGGTAAAATTAATATCTTTCCTGTTTTTCTGACCCCATTCAATTATCCTGCTTTTGAAGTCGATTTCTGTTTCGGATAATAGTTCAAGATTGAAATGGTGATTCAAAATCCGGTCAAGGATGAATTTACGGGTCTTCTTATAACCCCGATCGAGGTATATTGCTCCGATTAGTGCTTCAAGGGCATCTCCAAAAAGAGCCT
>CAYUAV010000591.1:2523-2925 GCA_964442665.1 uncultured Bacteroidales bacterium | reverse complement strand
CGTAATATAGTGTCGCGTGAAATCTCTTGACATAAGCAAGCGGGCCGAAACTGAGGTCGGGATATAATATGGGTAAGGTATATTCAATAGTTCCACGAAGATTCCGGAAATAGTCAAGATCCGGATCATAGCCGCGGGGAGGCAAAATACGGCTGTTCAGTATTTGTATTTTTTTATCTTCCCTGTATTCGAATGAAATGTTTAGCCGGATTCCATGATGTCTGAATATACCCGGCAAATATTGATTATAGTGGCCTATCAGTATTTTTGTAAATATTTCGGGTTGGATAATGGGGCTATTATAGGCTAAGAATAAAGTCTGCCCGAAGCGGGGCTGTAAATCGCGATGGGATTGTTTCAGTAAATTACTGGCATAAATACTAGCTTCCAGGTAATTATAAC
>CAYUAV010000591.1:0-2513 GCA_964442665.1 uncultured Bacteroidales bacterium | reverse complement strand
CCTCGTTTTGTCCCTGTATTGCGTGTATAGTAATACCGGTTGAGATACCGGTAGCTAATTCCGGGTCGTAAAAAACGGGAATACCTGTTTCGTGTGAGCTGCATAGGGAAAGAAGTTGATACGGCGATGCTGTAATAGGGTTGCATGTTTTCCGGCTGGTCCAGGTTATTGGGCCAGAAATAAATACTGGGCTTATTGGCAAAACGACCGCTAATTTCAATTACCGGATATATACCCTGAAGTGTGAGTCGGGGTTCGAAATAATGGATATTTTTTCTGTAGTAATAACTGAATTGAGCGGTGACCGTGCTGAGTTTATTTTGCGAAAACAATGTAAAACCCGGATATATTAAAGGATTCAGGGCTAGTAATGCATCAGGATCGGTATAAAAAGGTAACCAGCTGTGAATGTTAAATGCATGGAACAAACGGTTATACGACTTTGAAGTATAGTTGTACTGAGGTACACGGGCTTTCTGTAAGTTTTTATAAGCGTTTTCCGTTACATCTCCAACCCATGGATAACGATATGCAGAAATCGAATCGATGGGTATAAAAAGGGTGGTATCAATTTCAAGATAAACAGGGCGATATCCGTCAAGTGTATAGTCGGAAAAATACAGAATGTTGTGGGTTGTATCATAAAACGGAAAATCTGCACCATGACGTGAATTTGTTACACGGAACACCTTTTTTGAATTAAGACCAACAGCATAAATATTTTTTGCCAGTTCGTAGTCAGCGGAAAAAAAGAGAAAATCGCCACCGGCTGAAAGGTTGTCAATATTTTTATAACCGGGACTATACATAATTTTACTCGTGTTACTATCTAGATCATAGGTAATAATATGTTTACCCTGATTGTCAAGAACGATGCAGGCAATTTCATGTTCATTGATCCACACGGGACAAAATGCATTACTATATCCTTCCATTAACAAACAGTCGGCAATCTTACCTGAAGAAATATCATAAATGATTAATGTAACATTATTCTGCTGGTCAACCGAAATGCACACCAGCGAATCGGAACCTGAGAAAAGTTGCGGTGAGAACCAGCGGGTTTTGTGTTCCAAAACTTGCATTTTACCGGTTATCCTGTCTGCTATTTTAATCACGGAGTAATTTCGCTGCGCCCAACGCATATCGGGCACTATTTCTTCCCAGGCAATGTATTTATCAGATATACTGATCTGAGTATTATAAAAAAGTCCGGGAGTGTAAAGGGTGGTTTCGGATATACTATCGAGCAGTACAAATTTTGTAATATCGTCAATTCCTGATCGGGCAGCAAATATTTTTCCATCGTATGGCTGAACATACTGATACTGAGTGTAATATTTCTTATGTGGAATTTGAAGATATGAATCATTAAATAAGGTAAATGTTTCTAAATTATTATTCCACAATATATTTAAAGAGTCGAATGTATTATTATAAAGATCGGTTTTGGATGTTCTACCATATGCTCTGAGTCCCAGATAATATGGGGTAAACAGATATGGCTTCCTGGCAACTTCATTTATTGTCTTTTCCCATATATTTGTTTTAAACTTTAGTTTAGCATAAGAAACCATTTGGTATCCATAAGAATAATGATCTGGAATAAAATATTTATAGCTGCCCAGGTACGATTGATCATAGCTAAAACGACGATTACGGTCGAGCTCAATAGCACGAAGTTCTCTGTCGAAATCGGTAGAACGCCCCCTGCCGCTTGATGAGAAAACTGTTTCCGACCAAACTGCATCACCTTCAAGGAACCATAACGGAAGATAGCCTGTAACGGCGGCTGTTGCCGCCTCTCCAAAAACAATATCCAGTACCTTTGTCAGCCCCTGTTCGAGGTTATTGATCTGCACGACATGCCGGAATTCATGAAGGACAAGTTGCTCGAGCCAGTCCTGGCTGTAACTTTCCCTGGGAGGAGTAGTGATCCATTCAGATCTTCGGGGAGCCCAGGCCACATAGCCATTCGAAAGTACTGACTGGTTATAAAGAATTATGGAAATTTTTTTGGGTTTCAGGGCATAATCAGCCGCAATATAAGAATACATAAATTCCAGCAGATTGGCAACACGGTTGGCTTCAGGATAAAAATCTTCCGGATAAATAATCTGAAAATTCGTAGTATTGATCTGTGACCATTTTACGAAGGACGGGGCCTGGCCCGTATTATAAAATTGAGGAAATACCGGCATATAAAGTAACAGAAGAATGAAAGAAACGTAATATATTTTCATTTCAGGGGCGAGGTGAGAAAATTTTTCTTTTCGTGACTTTAACCGGCAGATCATATACAGGCAGACTAGCAAATCGAATATCTTCGATAGTATAAAAAGCTTTTGGATTATACTCTTTGATCTTTTCCACATAAAACTTTATACTTTTTCTGTTAATAACGGAATAAAGAATACCTACCCCACCACTGCTTCCTTCGGCCCGGATAGCAGTTACACCAAATCCTTCCTTTCGCAATACTTCAATGAGTTTCGAGGCATCTTTACGGGTTA
>CAYUAV010000590.1:0-2934 GCA_964442665.1 uncultured Bacteroidales bacterium | reverse complement strand
TTAATGCAAAGGCAACATCAATATCTCCATCGGTGGCACTTCCCGGATCATTAATCCCGTCACAGCTTACATTCCATGCCATCATATTATTGGCATTTTTGGTTCGTTTACTTTGATAAAAAGTATATAATCCATCAAATTCTTTTTTATCTCCGAAATAAGCTGTTAAAACCGTTCCGAATCCTATGGCTTCTACCCTTGTCTCATCCCGGCCTTCGCATATTACACGATAACCATCATTACATTCAACAAGGTAAAGTTCTTTCCATCTGTTATAAGAGTTCCGGGCTTCTTTATAAGTGATTGTATTTGGTTGATAACCAAATTGATAATCCACATTCTGTGGGAATGGTCTGTTTTCCTGTCCAAATCCCGTTTCAATTACCATCGCAATAATGGTTGGAATTAACCAAAGTTTATTATTCATAGTATAATTTAGTGCATGATTGTGTTACTGAAAACCGGGTAACTATAGATACGGAAAATATCGCATCAATGCGAATATAAATTAAAACTGTAAACCCGGATTATCCGATCGTATCATATTTGTGCTGTAATGTATCTTGTGCTTATTTTTCAAAATTCTGTAAGGGGGCGAGATGGAGAATAGTGATGAGAGATCTGTGATTTAGGACCTTTTTATGAATAAGGCAAAACACTTCTTAAGACCTTCCCTTCCGGAAAAGTATGTTCGGACTTAAGTTTGAGGTCAGTTCGGGTGAAGAACCGTATTTGATTCTTTTCCTGGTATTAGTCCGGATGACTGCGGTCTTTGACAGTCCCAATATCAGGACGTAATAATCAGGCCTGTAAAACATTTATCATTCGTGAACATGGCCTTTTACAGGGATCGGCTATATATTCTGATTCATTATTTTTATAGATAATTGTTCCAGTGTTTTACCAATGACCGGTAATTCGATCCATACGACAAAATAAACTAAAGTAAGATACCAGTGCGATACCAGGAAATGTAAACCTTCACCCTGCAAAATACCCACAAAAATATAATCGAAAATAAATATAGGTACCGAGCTGTAAAATGCAAACCACACCGAGGTCTGTAAAAACGGGCGTTTTATGAAGGTTAATACAATGACAGCAATAAAAGGAAGTACCCCAAAAAAAGTCATTAACAGCCCTATAACTTTTTCTTTGTTATTTAAATCCTGATAATAATCCGAAGACAATCCCAGTAGATAGTATAATAACCAAAGTATAATGCTTATTGCAGCAAGGATTAAATGATGACGTGTTTTCATAATATTCAACGTAATGTAATGATGTGATTAAATAAAACGGAACATTTGTCAGCTAATGACTAACAATGATCTCTTCCTATTATTCCTTTTCCTTTTTGGGAAGAAGATTATTATACACCCAGGCAACGCAGGCTCCTCCTATGATTCCATCAAAAAAGGCCCATATTAATCCTATTAAACTGCCAATGGGCGTTATCGAATAACCCCTGTAAAGATGGGTGAGGATATTGGGATCGTTGTTTGGTCCTTCAAAAATGATGACCCACCAGGTAAGTATAAATATTCCCAGTCCCCAAACCAGTCCGAAAGTCACTGCCAATGCTTTTACATTTAATTTCATTTTAATTTCCTCCTTATATTTTAGTTACAAATTCGCAGCTAAAATACCGGAGAATATTTCATGGATCGACCGGATTTATAAATCAGGACTTGTTTTTATCTTGATTCATGGATCTGAATTGAGAAGGAGTCAGCCCTGTAACATCACGAAATGCTTTATTAAAAACCGATTTGGAGTTAAAACCTACATCGTATGCCACTGCCAAAACAGTGTAACCGGAATTTTTGATTAATAATTCTTTTGCCTTTTCAACCCTGAATTCATTGATGAATGTGGTAAAGTTTTTATTATTGTATTCATTAATAAATTCCGACAATTGGTGCGAACTGACAGTCGCCTGTGAAGCCAGCTTTTCCAGTGTCAGATGCTCATCAGTGAAAACTTCTTTGGTTTGGATCAGCTCAAAAATTTTATCTTTTAACCTTTCCGTGTCAATATTCGACAGGTACGACCTTCTTTTTTTTTCATTTGTGACTACATCACCAATTATTTTATTAAAACTGGGGTAGATCAGGTTGAGAAGGAAAAGGATAACTACGCAAACCGATACCAGTAATACGGAAAGTTGTAAAAAAATATAGTGGCCCGTAAATAAAGCCAGAGTATCAGTAATTGAGGCAGCCATAAAAATATCGAAAATGATAAAACTTGCCAGTGCTGATGGTTCATTTTTAATGGTGTTCAGGTGCCATAAATAACTTTTCAATAAAACTCTGCCCGTAAGAATCAGATAAAAAGTAAAGCTCAATGTTCCTAAGGCACCCAGAACCAGAACTATTTTATTTCCATAAAAGTTAAAATAAACGGAAAGATGCTCATATCCGTAACTATACACACCCAGTATTCCGATTACCAGAGAAATGAATGCAGGCATTAAGTGCCAATATCTTTTCTTCGTAAATTCGAAAGCCTTGTTTACAGAGTACCAAGCCAGGAAGTAAACCATAGGGCCTATCAGAAAAACTGCCGGAATACATAGCACAGCAAGATAGGGATGCGTTTCAACCAATTTTGACTCATAAAGGAAAAAGTAAAAGATCATCAGACTAAACGCCAGGAACAAGCCGAAAAAGATCTGATTCTTTGCATTTTTTCTGTTTGACAGCAGCATACCGAAAGACATAAACGTAGATAGAAAAAAGGTATGAAGCGTCACAATTTTAATTACGGATTGCAGATACATTGCTTCACAAATCATTCGGTGGTATACTGATCAGGTTACTAAGAACCTGTTTAAATTTTTTAATGATTATTATGTCATGTAAATAAATATGTTAAACTATTGCGCACTAATTATAAGGTATATCAACGAAATATGTTGATAGTTAGTGC
>CAYUAV010000589.1:0-2953 GCA_964442665.1 uncultured Bacteroidales bacterium | reverse complement strand
GCCCTGAAAGAAGAGGGGAGTGAAAAGACCCCAGCGCTTATGATTTATCCTGTGCCCACCGGTGACAAAATCTATATAAAGGATCCTTTCGTTATAAATGGGAATATAATCCTTCGGATTATGAATACCAACGGACAGGTTGTTAAAGAAAACCAAATACCCGGTATATCCGGTGAGAATATACGGGAATTATCGGTAGGTTCTTTGCTGGACGGGGTGTATTTATTACAATATATAACCCCGGTAAAGACTATTACCAGTAAGTTGGTGATCAATAAAAGCGCTTATTAATGATATTTGGTAAAAGAGCTTCGTTTATGCATCTGAAAGCCGGTATGATATTGGGCTGTTTAATTTTTGCTCAATCCTCCGTATCAATATCCCCTTCGGGGTATTCGTGTTCATATTCCATGATCGATTGTTCGATGAGGTCGCCAACTTCTTTATCCATGGTTTTCTGAAGTTCGAGGGCCAGTTTTGTATTCTTATCAGGAAGTTGCCTGATAAAATCCGGAAGTTTATCCTTTATCAGATTACCATTTTTCTCTAACAGATAACTATGGGCCAGGATGGCTACATGTATGTCAGACGGATCGGTGCTTATCATTTCTTTTTTAACCCAGCCGATTTTTCTCTTACCGGCACCGGTAAGTTTTACCCATGCATTATTTTCATTTGTGATAACAGCATATTCGGCCTGTTTAAAAATTTCACCGGTCGGAGTACCTGCATTGGCATCACTGTAAATTACAGTTTCCTTTAAGATAGCTACGGGTTTAGCCTGAGTCAGGATACCGGCACCTGAAATCCAGGCATTTGACCCTTCCGGAAGACGGACTTTGTATAACTTGCCGGGATCAGGCTCCCGAATGGAAGGTTGCGGATTAGCCAGTTGAACGATTTCACCCAGTTGTACTGATGATACTATCGGACTGTTTATCCGTGATTCTTCATAGATGGGGATCTCATCCATGATACAAACAGCTTCTGTAAGTGTGATTTTTTCACGGGTTGAGAATCCGGAATCATTTTTATTCCCTGAGCAGGAAATAATAAGTGCCGGAAATATCAGACAGGGATATATTATTTTCATGATAGTGCTATCAGTTGTATTTGTGAGGCCAAAATTAATCTTCTTCGCCAGAGATTTAAACATAAATCATATGAAAAGTCATCTCCCTGCGATTAAACATTCATGCTGTTTTCGGGTTTCACTTCAGGCAGTTCAGGATGGAGTCCATATTATTAAGTCTGCTTTCCTTTCTTTTTTCCCTGTTTTTTTAGCTCTTCCCGACATTGTTTAAGTTCTTTCTGAAGCTCTTCTTCACGGCGGCGGCTTTCTTCCTGAGTGGCCTGCAATTCCTCCATTTGCTGGCGCATTTCTTCTTCCTGCTCATGAAGTCGCTCAGTTTGCTGCTGTGAGATTTCATACATTTTTTCAATTTTAGCCCTCGATTCCAGGTTAATGATATGAGAGGCAATATTTTCGGCGACTGATTCAAGTAATTTTATCTTCCTGGGTTCAAGAGATTTTAATGAAGATATCTCCATGATTCCTACAATTTCTTCCAGCATTTTTAAGGGCACCAGAACTAATCCGGTCATCCTTGCTTTACCAAGCCCCGAACCAATGTAGTATTCATCGGGAATATTATCAACCACCATAGTCTTTTTTTCTTTGAAACAGGCTCCCGGTAATCCCTCATCGATGTGCATTCGCTTTTTTTCCAAACGCTCCCTGTTATACCCGAATCCAGCTACCATTTCAAGGGAATCATTTTCTGTATTTCCGCTTTCATCTTTATGGTAAAGCATGATCCCACCTGCATTAACCTCCAAATAATCGATCAGCCTTTCCAGTAACTTTGCTGTAAGTTTCTGCAAACTACCACTATGTTCTTTTATTACATCATTTATTAACAGCACTCCTTCATTAAGCCACTGGCTTTCACGTTCCTTTTCAAGAAGTTCCATGATCTGTTTTCCTTTTTCTTCAATTTCTCTTTGTTGCTTAACCAGGTCCTCGTTCTTCTGCCTCATCTCGATATTCTGAGCTTTCATCTTGTTGTTTTTCCTGATACTTGAATACAACAGGTAGATTATGGTACTTATAAATCCGGCAATAAGCAGGAGAAACCAGATTTGTCCCCAAACAGGCGGTATTACTTTGAATTTGATTGCTGCAGGAGTGGGATCGACATTCAGAAAATTATCCCTGCAACGCACTTCCAGCCTGTGCCAGCCTCTTCGGAGCGATAAGAAGGTATGACTTTTTTCTGTAGTATAATCGCTCCATTCCATACCATCAAGGCTGAAAGAGTACTGAAGCTGTCCGGGATCGGTAGCATTCCATTTATCGGTACCCTGCCAGAATATCAGGGCATTTCCGGGAAAATATACTTTGGTGTCGTACTTGGTGATTTCGGTTTCGGGAGGTGTGGTTTCCGGAGTGATCTGATATGTGACCAAGGGAGAATTGGATGTATCATATTCTTTATTATAAAATACCCGCCGGTACCATTCAATAGTCGATAAAGTAATATAAATACTATTATTATTTCCCTTCTGAAGCATGCCGTTTCCCCTGCTGATGGTAAATTGTTCGGGCAATGCATACCTGATCCAGCGTCTGCCGTCGAACCGACTGATTCCTTTATCCGTTGCTGCCCAGAGGGAGCTATCATTTGATATCAGCAAGCTTGATATGGAATTGCTGGCCAGTCCTTCCTCAGTTGTATACTTCGTCCAGTTCTTATCGTCGGTATATTGTATTACGCCCTGACTCCGTGTACCGATCCATACACCTTTTACAGGGTCTTTGACCATACACTCTACTTTAATAATATCATCCATCAACACTTCGTGGAGAGCCCGGGTTGTTGTTCCGTTATATTCAAATAAACCCAGGTAGCTGCCGCATAGAAGTTTTCCATCATCGGTTTCAGCAAGAGCA
>CAYUAV010000588.1:0-2959 GCA_964442665.1 uncultured Bacteroidales bacterium | reverse complement strand
AAAAGCTATTTTAAAAGATAATATTAAAAAAGAGATCGACTTTGGCAGCATTTCCGAACTATTCAGTTTTGGACATGTATTTGGTTATAAAACACTTTTCGAAAATATTTCTCAGGTTCCGCCTGCTTCAGTTTTGAAATTTACCGGCAATAGTATTAGTAGTGAAAGATACTGGGATTATAGTTATGATGATAAAACCTATATTAAAACCAAAATACGGAAAAATAATTTCAATCATTTACAGGAAGAACTTGAAAGCAGGATGATTCAGGCTATAAATAACCTTTCAACGAATAGTAAAAATATTTTACTCTCATTAAGCGGTGGACTTGATTCAAGATATGTTGCTGCTCTGTATAATAAAATAGGGATAAAAGAAATGACGGCTTTTACTATGGGGCCGCCGGATAGTGGTGATCAGATATATGGGAAGAAAGTTGCGAAACAGTTAAAACTTCATCATTATTCGTTTGAAATGAAACCTGATAAAATTTGGGAAGATGCTTCCTCCTTTGCAAAAGTTGCCGATTGTATGACTTTTATATATGGACCCATACAGAATTTTGAGCCTCTTCAATTTTTCAGGAATACTTTTAATATTGTTGCTTATTCGCAAATGTGTGACGCTTTATTTGGGAACACACTAACACGAAAAGCCGTTAAAAAACTCATCGCCGAAGAGACCCATACAGAAGAAACCGATGAAATTCTGGTCAATGTATTCAGATTATTTGATCAGAACCTTGTAAGCAAATTATTTAAAAAGGAAGTATTTAGCAAGATAGAAGGTTTATACCGGCTTGAGCCGATGAAATATCAAAACAGGGAATTTCATCCATTACATAATTATTACAGATTATTATTCAATGAACATGGAAGAAGAGCTACTCTTGGCGGGAACCTGGTGACTAATTTATTTTATGAAACCCGTATGCTCAGTTATGATAATGATATTTTTGAATTTGGGTGGAAATTACCAATAGTTTACAGGGAACATCAATACCTCTATAGAAAAACTTTTGTAAGGTTATTCCCTGAACTGGCATCAATCAGAAGGGAAGGTTACAATTTAAAAATCGGGGCATCTAAATTCCGATACGATCTTAAGGTTTTAGAGAATAAAATAGCCACTGTCAGCAGAAACAGTAAACTTCATTCTATTACCAAATATTATAAACCCTGGAACAGGCCAAATTATGTTGACTATGGTAAATGGTTCAGAGTAGAACTAAAGGATAAGATTCAAACCATGTTTTTCAAGGAAAAACTTTTTTCAGAAGAAATGCTGAACATAAGTGCTGTCAGGGATATGATCTGTAATCATTTAAATGGTAAATCAGATCAATCCAGATTAATCTGGCAATTGATCAACCTTGAATATTTTTATCGCAATTTTATGAACTGACAACTCGATATGCTTCAGAATATTAAACAAGTATTCAGACATACCATAATATACGGATTTGGTAATGTATCTATAAAACTAATCGGATTAGTACTTATACCACTATACACTAATCCCGCTTTCTTCTCAGTAAAGGATTTTGGAGCGATTTCACTTCTCGAAGTTACTTCACAATTACTGGTGGCTATTCTTGGTTTATCTGTTTATCAGGCGCTTACTCGTTGGTTTTGGGACAAAAATTATTTGAATCAACAAAAAAGTTTGTTTTATACCGTGTTGATGTTTAATATGTTATTTATTATTTTTATTGGTGTTCCATTCCTTTCATTTTCAAAATATTTTTCACAGATACTTTTTAGTGATGTCTCTTATGATTATGTATTAAAAGTATTGTATGTGAGTGTTTTTCTCCAGGTTATTTCCCAGACTGTTTTTACATTGATGAAATTGCAATCGAAATCGGTTCTATACTCGGTAACCAATATTGTTAAGCTTTTTATAACGCTGGGTTTGACAATCTATTTTGTTGTATACTTAAAGAGAGGGATCAAAGGTATATTCGAAGCACAGGTATTGGGATACATCCCTTATTATGCAATTGTGACAGGCTATGTGCTTAAAAATATTTCTTTCCGATTTAACTGGGATGCACTGAAAGAACTCATTATATACAGTCTTCCTTTAATGCTGGGTGCGGTTTCAGGTACCATATTAACCATATTCGACAGGTATACCCTTAATTATATGGCTACATTGGATGATGTGGGTATTTATTCTCTTGGATACAAGTTTGCCAATACCATTAAAATAGTTCTGGTTGCATCGATCCAGCTAGCTGTCTCTCCGATTATTTTTCAGAAAATGAATGACAGTGATAATAAACGTTTCTATTCAAAATTGATGACCTATCAGGCATTTATTGTGGTAATTGCCGTCCTGTTCTTTACCTTATTCGGGTATGAATTGATTCAAATATTTACTTCCAATAATATTTATCTGAAAGCAGTTTATGTTATTCCTGTAATAAGTGTTTCAATTTTATTTGGAATGCTAAAAGACACTGCGCTTACAGGCCTTCAAATCGTCAAGAAAACGGGCATAATTGGCATTTCCATTTTGATTGTTTCACTACTTAACATGGGATTAAATATTTTGTTGGTGCCGTATTTAAAGATTCACGGAGCCTCTCTTTCAACCCTGTTGTCTCAGATAATATTTTTTATAATCATTTATAAATCAGCGCAGAAACACTATCCTATTCCTTATGAATTGAGAAAAATACTTTTATTGGTTCTGGTTATAGCGGCATATTGCATTATTGCTGTTCTAATAAATGAATATTCCTTATGGGTAAGGATTTTATCGAAGACAATTCTTTTACTTGCATTCCCTTTTGTTCTAACAAGGTTTAAATTCTACGAAGCTATTGAGATCAAAAGTCTGGAGGGTGCATGGAAAAAATGGAGGAATCCGTTTAACTGGAGAAAGTATCTTTAATTTAATTAGGTCGGTTGCAACATAAATACTAAAATTTTAATAAAAAGATTTATTTAT
>CAYUAV010000587.1:0-2977 GCA_964442665.1 uncultured Bacteroidales bacterium | reverse complement strand
TGTGACAGGTTTTGTGACAGAGGTCTGAATCCTGTCGGGAGGTTATATTTTTCAGTTATGTCAACTCCTTCTTTCATCACATCGTGAAGGAACATTTTTTCATAAATAGAATAATCTTCCTCTGCCAGCTTATTGAAATTGAAAATGCTATCCATTTGTATCATCATTCCTTCGAGAGGGTTCATGGTCTGTTCTCCCAAACGAGCGATTTGTTCATCAAGGGTTTTAAGGTTCTCCTGGTTCATTTCGGATTCAAAAATTTCTGAAAACACCTGGATCTGGCCTTTAAAAACGTCACTGAACGCGACCAACATAGAGCCTGAGAATACAATGGTTGTGTTTTTAAACGTGTTTCTTGCTTTCTGGTCCAGGGTTAAAACTTTTTCCGAACTTTTAACTTTGGTACTTTCTTGTTTCGCCTGAGGATTTCCTGCACAAGAAAGCAGAAAGATAATAATCGACACTAACGATCCTGATTTGATGACAAACTGTTTCATCTGTTTTTTCATTTTGATTATTACTACTGATTACTTTTATATTAAGTTCTGAAAAATCCGGCAGCAAAAAAGGAATGAACATCTTTTTTTGTACTTGATTGGGAATAAATCCACGGAAATTGAAAATATACTGATATCCGTGAATAAAACAACTTGAAGCTGTAACGGAATATTCCTAAATTCACAATTACAATACAAATAGCTGATATTGACAGTGCCGGATAAAAATAACATCGAACATAAATATGAAGAAATGTTTCGAAATTACTTTTCGTCGTTATACTATTTTGCTCAGAAATATATTCCTGATCTGGACACCTGCAGGGAAATAGTTCATTCAATTTTTGTGAGTATCTGGGAAAAGAGGCATGAATTTGATTTCGAGAGGCCGGCCAAGTCGTACCTTTTCACATCGGTATATAACCGGTGCATGAATTATATCCGCGATCAAAAGAAATTTATTGATCATGAGTCCGCAACAATTATTCGGGATAAGGAACTAATTAACCAGGATCATCTTGAAGTTGCCGAGCTCGAAAGTCGTATCTGGAAAGTAATTGATTCACTTCCGGAGAAATGCAGAGAAATTTTTATACTGAACCGTTTTGAGGAAAAGAAATACGCAGAAATAGCAGAATTTCTGAGGATATCGGTTAAAACAGTGGAAGCCCAGATGTCAAAAGCATTAAAAACGCTTCGCGAGAATCTGAAAGACTATATTCATTTGTTATTTATTTTTATACTATATAGCTTATGGTAAAACAGGGTAATTGGTAAGTTATGTGTGTTACTCATGAGTAATTATGAATGCTGGTAAACAACATATCGATACAGTTCTTCTGGCTAAATATTTTTCGGGAGAAACTTCACCTGAGGAAATCCGTCGTATAGAGGTATGGATTGCCCGTAGCGAGGCTAACTGCAGGGAATTTGATGAGCTGAAACAAACCTGGGATCTTATGGATAAGACCGGCCACAGCCAAAAAATAAATATTGATGAGGAGTGGACATACCATCTGAATAAAATTCATTCCTATAAAGTTGGGAAGAAGAACATATTCTCCTTAAAAAGAATAATACAGGTTGCTGCAGCTGTTATATTTCTTTTTAGTATCAGCCTGGTAGCCAGGCATTTCCTATTGCATAAATTCGTGAATACCCGGTTGGCTGAAACTACGGAAATCTCACTTCCCGACGGATCAAAAGTAACACTCAATGCACATTCAAAAATTATATATTCCAAAAATTTTGCACTGAATAACCGAATGGTACGATTGACTGGCGAGGCTTATTTCGAGGTCAGGAAAGATACAGCGCTTGCATTTATCATTACCATGAATGATGCCAAAATAGAAGTGCTGGGAACTTTATTTAATGTAAAAGCTTATAAAAAATCCGATAAAATTGAAGTTACGGTGACAGAAGGAAAAGTAAGTTTATATGAAAAAGATTTGCGTAAAAAGCAGGTTATAGCAACCCGGGGAGAAAGAGCAGTTTATGACAGGAATCAAAAGGTAGTAAAAAAAACAATAAATGCTGATCAGAATTATATGGCCTGGAAAACACGCAAGCTGGTATTCGATAATGATAACCTTTCGAAAGTAGCTGAAACTATCGGGGAAGTATACCACAGGAAAATTGTACTTGCGAACGACGGACTGGATAGCTGTACGCTTACTACACGCTTCGAGGAAAAGGATCTTAATACCGTACTTAAAGTACTGGAATCGACACTCGATATAACTATCGAACAGAAAAATGATATCATTTATCTTTCAGGTGAAGGTTGCAACTGACAGAAAAAGAATTTTTCGTTCTGGGTTTTCCATACGCACCTTTCATGTACTAAGTTTGATATGGCTTTTCATCTCAGAAACAGCACTTACGCAACCAACATTCCTCAACTGCCCGGTAACTGCACAATACACCAACATTCCTCTGGGTAAAGTTTTAGAGGATCTGTCGATAAAGAGCGGGGCAAAGTTTTCATACAGTCCGAAGAAAATACCTGTACATGCTCTTATCAATGCCTCGTATACAAACATGCCCTTTTCAGATGTGCTGGATGAAATATTTAAGAATCTTCCCGTCCGTTATGAAGTAATGGATGACTATATTATTCTTAAAAAAGCGATGATTGAAAAGACCGTAGATGAAGTTAAAGAAACAGGCAAGTTCACTATTAACGGATATATAAAAGATAATAAAACAGGTGAGTTTCTTATAGGTGCAACAATCTTTATAAAAGAGCTGGAATTGGGAACTATTTCCAATAAGTACGGATATTTTTCGCTTACACTTCCACCAGGCCGCTATACGCTTATTATGTCGTATATCGGATATGAAAATTCGGAGTATATTATTGACCTGGCAAGCAATATGAAATTCGATATCGGCATGGTGGAAAGGCTGCAGCTAATGGAGGAAGTTGTTATAACCTCTGTGAACCGCGAAGAAATGCTTTTCAGGAAGGTAGCGTC
>CAYUAV010000586.1:0-2985 GCA_964442665.1 uncultured Bacteroidales bacterium | reverse complement strand
AATGGCATATATTTGCACATAAATGTTCTGCCACATACCAAAAGAATCAGGGCTGATGAATCCTCTGTAGTGAGCATAAAAAGCTCCTATTAGTCCGCAGAGCGCGGAAGACACAACAAATGCCAGCAGCCTGTACCCGAAGACATTTACACCGAGTGATTCGCCTAATTGTGGACTTAAGCCAATGGCTGTCCAGGCTCGGCCTACCCAACTGGCATAAAATGCGTAGCTTATCAAAGCGATAACTATAAAAATGAATAAGCCTAAATAGAAGAACTGAACTACAGAAACAAATTCTAGAGCCGGTAAAAAGGGGATTCTAATTGGATTTGGCGGTGGGATATCGTGGATTCCGGACCAGGCGCCGAAATAAGTGATACTGCCGACTATTAGGTTGAAGATCATACCGATTATTATAGAAAATATGACAAAACTGAACCCGCTTCCCCCGCGTCTGATTAGAACAAAACCGAAAAGAAAGGCAAATATTCCCGTAAATATGGCAGCTATGGGCATACAGAGCCAGACATTCATATGAAACTTCATTGACAATATAGCCGAAGAATAAGCTCCTACTCCCCAGAAAGCAATTATGCCCAGATTGATTAACCCCGCCCTCATCCCCATAATGAACGTCATTGCCAGCACGCTATTTATCATTACGCTAACAAACAGGTCGAGAAAATAGGGTGACTTAACGAATAATGGTATAAAGCAAGCAATTACCAACAATATAATTACAAAAACCAACTTTTTCTTGATCACTATCATTCCTTGTGAACCCTGTTACACTCCGAGATCCATTCCGCGGCCCAACAATCCTTGCGGTCGGAAGAATAATATTACTCCTATGACTAAAAACGCGATAATCTGACAGGTACTGCCGAAATAATACTGGCCGAAACACAGAATTTGGCCTAATACCAGCCCTCCCAGAACTGCTCCCGGCAGACTATCCATACCGCCTAGCATAGTTATCAACATTACTGTCCATAAAACATTGTTGCCCATATTGGGGAACATGCCATAACTGGGTGCTAGAATCCCTCCGGCGAAGCCAGCCATGGCGCATCCTAATCCAATAGTCAGTATATATATCGTGTTTACGTTAATTCCTTGTAGCGAAGAGGCTTCATCATGAAAAGCAACTGCGCGCATGGACCGTCCAAAGTTGGTTTTTTCACGAACCCAGAACAGAAATAATGTCGTGCCAATACCCAGTGCGATAAGCACCAGCTTATCAATGGTAAAATTAAGTCCGAACGGATGGACTGAGCCTGAAAATACCATGGGGATACTCCTAGGTGTTGTTCCATAGATTAACAGGCCTCCCTGATTAAGAACCATGGATAAGCCCATAGCACCGATTAACGTGGCTACAAAGCCACCTCCCTCGGCAGTTTTTAGGCGCCTAAAAATCAGAATAAAACTCAACATACCTATTAATGAAGAGAGGGCTACCCCGATAACTAAAGAAGGTAAGTATGGGAGTTTTAAATAATATACTGGATACCAGGTTGCATATGCGCCTATTGTATAAAAAGCGCCATAGGCCAGGAAAAGTATTTTACTGGTGCTGATGATAAGTACGAGACCAGCGGCTAAAATGACATACACCAACCCCATCGCCAGACCATCAAATATCAGTTGTCCAGTTAAAGTAGATGACAATATAATTCTCTCGATATTTTAGTTTAGAACTGAAGATATTCTTTGGTAACTTATAAACTACTCTTTGGTGATATCAATTATTACTCCGGGCACATTTCAACGATATGAGTATAAATCACAAAAAGACAGGATGTAAGCAAGAGATAACTGGATTAGCACATAAGATTATTCTTAATAATATCACAGATTTATCCTACAATATATGTAGGAATACTGCCTATTGTTTTTGACAAGTAGTAATAATGTTAACCCTATTGAATTTATGAAAGAATTAAGAGTATATTTGGAAGTATATTAATGTCGTAATGTGAGTAGAATATGATTTTGAACGAAATAGAGACCATAATTTTTACTAATTGTCCCGCACCCATCATGATCGTTACAGCAGACACATCCATTGTGTTCGTTAATGCTCTTTTCGAACAATTAACGGGTTTTACTTCAGCCGAGCTAATTGGCAAAAGTATTCCCTATTCCTGGTGGAGAAATGAAGAGGTGCAAAAAAATACTGAAGATTTCATGTCCGCGATAAGGAATAGGACTATACTAGACAATCTTTATCGATCTAAAGATGGCAGGTTATTCTGGGCAAGAATCAGTACAAGTAAATTATTGGTACCTAGACTACCAGAATTGATCGTACTTAATTGGCAAGATATAACCGCCCAAAAACAAGCAGAAGAAGAGGTAAAAAGGGCTCATGACGACCTTGAACTACGAGTTGCACAACGCACCGCTAAACTAAAGATATTAAGTGAAAGTCTGAGAAAACAAATCAACAAGCGAAAACGAATTGAGATAGAGCTTATTAGATCACACGAACAATTACGTGTTCTTTATACTCGTTTACTATCATTAAGAGAAGAAGATAGATCTATCTTGGCACGGGAGATCCATGATGATTTAGGGCAAGCTTTGACAGCTCTAAATTTGTATTCATCATGGGTGTATAACCACCTGCGTAAAGAGAAGGAAAAGCTACGCACGAAAGTAAAAGAAATACTGGGAATCATAGATTCTACAACAAAAAAAGCAAAGAGAATTTCAACAGAATTAAGGCCGGGTTTACTATATGATTTTGGTATTGTCGCTGCTATGGAATGGCAGGCGAAAACATTTCAAGATACTACAAATATCAAATATAAAGTCCATTCTAATCTTGACGATACAAATTTAAATAAAGAGCAAAATACTGTGTTATTTCGTATCTTTCATGAGGCCTTGACCAATGTTATCCGTCATGCCAGAGCCAGTAAGGTAGATGTGCTTTTGAATCAAAAAAAAGAATCCAGCCAAAAAAGGTAAACTCTTAAT
>CAYUAV010000585.1:0-2986 GCA_964442665.1 uncultured Bacteroidales bacterium | reverse complement strand
GGATATTATACATTTCCTGCGGATAGTGGCGGCATATTTGAATACAGGCCTGCTAACGAACAAATTAATGCTTTCGAAGCTAATGATAAAAGAAAATCCTATTGTATCAATAGTATTGACGATATATGCTTTATCGCAAAATATAAAGATCCTGCAGAAGGTAAGTTTGACATACCTTTAATACGATATTCCGAAATAGTATTCATTGCTGCGGAGGCACAGCACCAATTAGGTGATCGCAGCTCTGCATCTGATCACATCAATGTGGTCAGATCTAGAGCTGAATTACAAAATCTGCCGGTTGATGATATTACATCAGATACCATTCTGCATGAACTAATGTGTGAATTTGCATATGAGGGTCATCGTTGGCTTGATATTAATCGGTATGATAAGGCAACGGAAATAATAGGTAAAACCGATAACGATTTTTTGGAACACCAGCTATTATGGCCAATACCCCAGGAAGCATTGGATAAAAATATGAACCTGGTACAAAATCCGGGATATTAATTTCATTACACAATAAAGCAAAGTACGAAGGAATGAAAATAAATGTTGATCTTAATCCAAACGATGATTCATTTGATGAAATACTTTATCAGAGATAACATAGAATAAATGCAAACAGACGACGAAATCATTTCAGGAATTGAGCTGAATCAGGACTGGGCAATTGCCATTATCTATAAAACACAATATCAGTCAATAAAAAAGATGGTCTTTTCTTTCCGCAATATAAGGCTTGAACCACAAGATATTTTCCAGGAGGGACTCACCCGGACAATTCTGAATATCCGGGCAGGAAAATTCCGGAGTGAAAGTTCACTGGGCACATATTTAAACAAAATATGCCGGAATATTTGCCTGAAACTGGTATCCAGGCCAGATCCGGTTTTGGCTAATGAAGACCCGGTGACCGAAGAACAGGATAATTACTACGAGCTGCTTGCATTTATCAAGCAAATCAAAAATCAACTGGGAGAAAACTGCCGTGAAATTATTGATCTGCGCTTTAAACAGGGGGAAGAAATGTCTGACTCTGTAATAACTGATAATAAGTTGCATAGTTTTGAAGAAATTGCCCGGAGACTTAATATCACTATAGAAAATGCGCGCCAGCGATTTAAACGCTGTATGGACCAGTTGCGTAAAATGGTGTTTGCCCATCCTGAATATCAAACTTTATTTGATTAATCGATGAAAAAGATACATGATAAAGACTTCCATCTCATTGAAGATTTTATTTCGGGGAAACTGACTCCGGAGGAAGAGAATAGATTCAGAGAAAGATTAAAGGCAGAACCAGCCCTGGCAAAAGCCTGTAACTTCAGGATTAAGATAGCTCAATACTGGAACGAGGCTGAAACCTATGATAAAACAAAGAAACAGGTAAATGAACTTATACGGAAGGAAAATAACAGGAAAAGAAGGTTAGTTACTTATTATTCTGTTGCCGCATCAGTCATTTTTCTCATAGGGATTGCTGTTCTTTATATGCAACGACCCAAACAAGAGCATCCGGATAACCGGTTTGTACTATCTGAAAATGATACCTCAACCAACAATATTTCCACATTATCCATGGATGAACAACCTGAAAAAGGGTCGCAATACGTTATTCCACCTGAATATACTATTCATGATACATTGATTATTCATCGGGGAATAGATTTGAATGGCAATATGAAAATTCACATTGAAAATGTGTCGGACAAAACTATTGTTCAGGAATACCGGTTTGATTCGGGTACAGATTCAGTATGTATCCCTTTAATGGAATTTCAGCCGGGTAGTTACAGATGGATTTTAGTTGGAAGTGATCTTTCTGGGAATTTTATGATCAGAGAAGATACAGTTAGTAGCAAATAACAATTAATAAATGTGTTATGAAAAAACTTGTTTATATACTCATTGTGATAATCCTGATCGGAACTCAATGCTCCGCCCAGTCCGATTCATTATTTGATGCATTTGAAAAAGAATTCGAAGAATTCAGTCTCTCAGCAAAAGACGAATTTAAAACATACAAAGCCCAAAACGATTCGGCATTTCTTGAGTTTTTGCAGAAAAGCTGGCAGGAGTTCGAGGTTTTCCGGCAGCCACAACCCATACGTCCCAAACCAAAAAGTCAACCAGCCATTAAGGAAAAAACCGATACCATTCTTCATGAGATTGAAATTGAAATCCCGGATCAGGATACAACTGTTTACGGAAAACAAGCCAACGATTCCGGATTAGCGGAGTCCGGGCCGGTGCAATATCAATCGAGAGCTGTTGTAAAACATTATACTATTTACGGATTAGATGCAGAAGTTATTTACTATCCTGAAAAGCTTCCCGGTCTGCATGCAATAAACGAGGAATCTATCGCTGCATTTTACAGGGAATTATCAGGCAGCAGTTCCATTTTGGATTTCAACATCCGTGAATGTCAAAGAATGAACCAGTCGTGCCATTTCAATGACTGGGGATATTACACGTTGTTAACAAAGGCCGCGGAAAACATATTTAACAGTAACAACGAGCAAACCCTGTTTACCTGGTATGCACTGGTGAAAAGTGGCTACAGGATAAAAGTCGGCTACGATAATAGCAACATATTTCTTTTACTGCCCTCAGAACAGGAATTATATAACATTCAGTATTTAAAAGAGAATAATCTGCGGTACTATTTGTTCCATGAAGGAAATAGCAAGCCTGTGCAAATAAAAACCTATCCGGGATACTATACAGATAAAGCAAAATTATTTTCGTTTTCATTGAATGAACTTCCGGTGTTACCTGGCGGGAAATCAGAATTCCGTCAATTGTCATATAAACAGAAAAATATTGATCTTGAGTTCAATGCGGAGAGTATCGTATTCTTAAGCAATTATCCCCAGTGCTCCTTACCGGTATATTTTAATGCACCTCTTTCTTTACCAAACCTGACTGCACTGGATAAAATTTTCATGCCAATGTTTAAGGGGAAATCTGCCCGCGA
>CAYUAV010000584.1:1185-2988 GCA_964442665.1 uncultured Bacteroidales bacterium | reverse complement strand
TATTTTCATGCAAATTACAATTTCCTTATATGAAAGTCAACAGGCGGCCAAAAGCTGAACATTGAAAGCTCAACGGTCCCCGCATATGAATAGTGGTGGATTGTGTGCTGTTTCGTTATCAAGGTATATAAAAGTAGGAGCGACTACAAATTATCGAAATCCTGAAAATCCCACTATTAATTATATGAGGTGTTGGGAGGCATTGTTATCTTTCACTTCCTTATTGGTGAGATAAACTAATAATTTTCATTTTTGTTTATGTCTGACATGTGGGGCAAAAATATACAGCACCTCCTAGATATGCCTCTTTAACAATTGCATTTCCACAATTAGGACAAGGATTTTTTAACGTATTTTTTGAGAGTATTGTTTTGTATCCACCAAATTGTCCAAATAAATCTTTTTCAGTATCCCTCCCTCCCATATCTGTCATTTTATTTAAAGTTACTTTCAGACTATGGAATAGTTCAGCTTTTTGAAAATCAGTAATGGTAGATTTTTTTCTTTTAGGATGAATACCGGTATTAAATAAAATATCCTGTAAAACTCCGTTACCAAGTCCAGGAATACGTTGTTCAGTTGCAAGTAAAGCTTTCATGGAAATATCTTTTGTAGTATTTTTAAAAATATTATCAAAGTATGATTCATCAAAAGTATCATCCAAAGGAGAAATGCTGTTAAGACTACCCTGATAATACGGATTATCAAATATTCCTTTATATGCCCATATTCCGCCATACATTGCAACTGTGTATGCCACAGAACTACCATCATCAAATGCAATTAACAACTGGTGTTTTTCAGGACGTTGGTCAGAAGATGAATAGTATCTCATATTCGTACCTTCTCCAATTGTAATACGTATATCTTCATCACAATAAAGATCAACAAACATTCCATGTCCTTTTGTTGATTTAATTTGCCTTCCTGTTAAAAGCTTTATGTATTCTTTGGAATCGCCACAATAAAAAGCAAATTTATGCTGATTTGTAGCAGGATAAACTTCAACTATCTTTTTACTTATCAGAGTATTGTCTGCTTGAATACTAATTGTTTTTGATTCAGGAATTTCTAACATAATTATATCTATTTTGAAATCTCAATATCTAATTTTATTTAAAAATTTCTCTTGTCAGTTTTAATATCAATTTGTTTTTTTGATATCATTACAATGCCCCACAATGCTTTTTTTTCATCAACCCCGGCACCTGGAAAAGTGCGGATATTATCCCAAAGTCTGGGCGGTTATAGTTTGTTTGAGTGGATGTTATCCATACGTTTATTTTCATGCAAATTACAATTTCCTTATATGAAAGTCAACAGGCGGCCAAAAGCCGAACATTGAAAGCTCAACAGTTAGCGGTTTGAGTAATGCGGTTGGCTTTACATTATTTAATTCAGTTACTTTAAGTTTTTCCGAACTACGTTAGTATCCCACGAGTGTGCGAACAGCATTGCTTAACACTGCGTGTTGTGGGTAGTGCCTATTCTTGCTCGTCAATTCCAGTCACAGTCATTAATAAAAAATCAAGACTTTTGTCATAATCCAGATTATCATATTCTAATCCTAATTTCTTGATGTTTGAATAATAATCTTTAAGTCTCTTAAAGTAGTTTTTCTCTAGTTGCACAGAGGTAGCTTTCTGTCCAATTTTTTCAATTAAAAACCACTTCTCAATCAAACGGGCAGTCCGACCATTACCGTCCTGAAATGGATGAATCTTTACAAACACCAAATGTATTAAGGAAGCATAGTAAAAGATTTCAAATAGGGAGAGATCACCATTTTTATCCCGGTCGGAT
>CAYUAV010000584.1:0-1175 GCA_964442665.1 uncultured Bacteroidales bacterium | reverse complement strand
ATTTCAAATGGATTCAAGTCAGCTTTTAGAAGAGTATTAATATCATAGAACAACTTATCAATTTCTTGCTTCACTATCTCAGGGTCGGCAGCTACATATTCAATTTTATCATCGCTGTTAAGGACGAACATCGGATTTGGGCGAATCAATCCTTGCTGACTTTTAGGCAATAGGTTTGAACTTAAGATTGAATGTGCTCTTTTTAGGTTTTCAAGGTTCAGTTTATTGGTATCTATGAAGTCGTATGCAGCATATAAATCATCAGCTTTACGGGTGTAATCTGGTTTGAATTTGACCTTAAGAAATTTATGTTTAAAAAAACTGTCAAAATCAATGTCCTCTCCTTCAATCTTAGATGAATATACTGATGAAACGGATTTATAAAATTGAAAATAGTCAACAGGCATCTCAATTTTTTTAATTTTATCAATCTTGTTCAAAGGTGATTCCTTTACCGCTTTTGTATAAGCATCAAGTAGCCTGTCATTCAGAATTTTAAAATCCATTTATAGGTTATTTATACAAAGATAACTCTTTTCGATCCAGGAATAAAATCGCGTATTTCCAAGGGGGAATGCAGTCCTCAGGCATTACACACAACTCTCTTATATCATCAACCGCCGCACCTGGAAAAGTACCGGTATTAAAACAAGGTTGGGGTGATTGCAGGATGTATGAGTTGCTGCTATCCATACGTTTATTTTCATGCAAATTACAATTTCCTTATATGAAAGTCAACAGGCGGCCAAAAGCCAAACATTGAAAGCTCAACGGTTCCGCTGTATGAGCAGTTTACGGTTGCTACTTACCTTGCTACGAAGTGCCAAGGCAATGGGCTGGAGCGTAGCGACAGCGCTTTGTTCTTTAATCAAAGCAACTTTTGCATCGCAAATGTTGCCGCCTGCGTTCTTATCTCCCGTGCACATGAGTAAATTGCTTATATTGCGTGTTGTGCACAGTTAATTTTTTATACACCATGATTGAATACTGTCATTCTCAATCTTGGTTGCATTCCTCCTTGTCAGTTGATAATCTCCTTGTATGTCCTTTATATAATAGTTCACTTTATGTTTTCTGAAAAATCCAGGAATGTAATTCTCAATAATTAATACTTGATGTTTTTCTGTGTTTTTATAGTAGTCAACTTCTTTAAATACATGACTAAGATCTATATC
>CAYUAV010000583.1:0-2993 GCA_964442665.1 uncultured Bacteroidales bacterium | reverse complement strand
TTATGACAGCTAAAAACAAATCCGATAGCAAGATAACAAAGAGTAGCAAATCCAAACCAAAAATATCACCCGAAGCGATAAAGGTGCCCCCCAAAGATGTTAAACCCGCAAAACCCGATAGTAAGGCAAAGAAAACAGAACCGGGTGAAACCGTCAAAAAAGCACCTGGTAAAAAACCTATTGATACGGTTACACAAAAGGTATGGTACGATACCGGTTTTATAACAGATTATGACATTCATCTTTTTAGGGAGGGTAAACATTTTTCCCTTTATGAAAAACTCGGATCGCATATTATCACTCACAAAGGAACACAGGGAACTTATTTTGCCTTATGGGCACCCAACGCAAAGAAAGTTTCGGTGATCTGCGATACGAACAACTGGAAACCCGGAATACATCCCCTTGAACTACGAAAGGATGAATCGGGAATCTGGCAAGGATACATTCCGGATGTTAAACAGGGTGAATTATACAAGTATCATATCGTTTCATCCAAAAATGAATATACTGTTGAAAAAACCGATCCTTTTGCACAGTACTTCGAGAAACCCCCAAAAACATCATCGATTGTTTGGAATCTCGACTATAAGTGGGAGGATCAGCAATGGATGAATACCAGAAAACATCAAAATTCCCTGGAAAGTCCGGTATCGGTATATGAACTTCATATGGAATCGTGGAGGCGGGTTCCTGAAGAATTAAATCGACCGTTAACATATATCGAAATGGCCGTTCAGTTAGCAGAATATATATCCCATATGGGTTATACTCATATTGAATTACTGCCGGTCATGGAACATCCTTTTTCAGGATCATGGGGTTACCAGGTACTCGGGTTCTTCGCTCCTACCAGCCGTTTCGGAACTCCGGAAGATTTTATGAAGTTCGTGGATATCATGCACAATCATGGTATCGGTGTAATCCTGGACTGGGTGCCCTCACATTTTCCGGGCGATTTGCATGGCCTGCATTTCTTTGACGGCACCTATCTGTTTGAACATGAAGATCCGCGGCAGGGCTTCCATCCCGATTGGGGAAGTTATATTTTTAATTACGGAAGAAATGAAGTCCGGGAATTTCTGATCAGCAGCGCTCATTTCTGGCTCGATAAATACCATATTGACGGATTGCGTTTCGATGCGGTAGCATCGATGTTATACCTCGATTATTCTCGGAAAGAAGGAGAATGGATACCGAATGAATTCGGAGGAAGGGAGAATCTGAATGCTATTTCGTTCCTGCGCGAGTTAAATGAATCCGTATATTCCCGCTTCCCCGATGTACAAACCATCGCAGAAGAATCGACTGCCTGGCCCATGGTTACACGGCCTATATATACCGGCGGCCTTGGATTTGGCTTAAAATGGAATATGGGTTGGATGCACGATACACTCGACTATTTTTCAAAAGAACCTATATACCGCAGTTATCATCATAACCAGCTTACATTCAGTATCTGGTATGCTTTTAATGAGAATTTTATGTTATCGCTGTCGCATGACGAAGTTGTGCATGGCAAAGGATCGATGATGAACAAGATGCCCGGCGATATCTGGCAGAAGTTCGCCAACCTGCGTTTGTTGTTTGGTTATATGTATGCTCACCCGGGGAAAAAGACACTTTTCATGGGAATGGATATCGGACAATGGAATGAATGGAACCATGAATCGAGTGTCGACTGGCATCTGCTTGATTTAGATACACATAAAGGATTGCAGCAGTGGGTAAAAGAACTGAACGAAACATACCGGAAATTTGCTGCACTATATCAGGTAGATTTTACAGGTAAGGGATTTAAATGGATCGATGCAAATGATTCGCACAATTCCATTCTAAGCTTCATGCGGTACAGCAAAGACAAGAAAAACTGTGTCATAGCGGTTTGCAATATGACCCCGATACCGCGCCATAATTACAGAATCGGCGTTCCCGAAGATGGCCGGTGGAAAGAAATACTGAATAGTGATGCAAAGAATTACGGCGGAAGCGGACAGGGAAACTTCGGAGGCGTGGACGCCGTTCCTATCCTGTATCATAACGAGGAGTATTCCATTAATATAACCCTGCCGCCGTTGGGAATTGTACTATTTACAAAAGAATAAGGCTTAGGTTGAGACTAAGATTTAGATTGATACGCTTGAAGGATAGAAAATTCCGTATGATCAGGTACGAAACCAGAGGATAAATCAATTGACCCGAAAAGAACGTATTGACATAACATATTAGTTTGGGTATTGGAATACCATGTATCAGAATCTGTGAAAAATACTCCCATAGACGAGAATAAATTCTACACCTTGATTGTGAAATAAAATAACGTTCATTCATATTTCTTTAAAAACCAGTGGTTTAATAAGACTGAACAGCATACATTTCTTTTCTGGTAAAGTATTTGGTAACAAATAATTGATAAACAAAACAAAAAAGGTATGAGGCAAACTTCATTAAACAATCTGGGTAGCATGGGCAGAATCATGCTAAAAGTCAGTGTGGAAAAAAACGACACGATACTTGATGATCCATTTTTGGTAATTCCTATTTCCAATCTGGCCTACCTTTTAAAATATGAAACTCTGTATGGCAGATTTAATAAAGAAGCCCTGTTTAACTAGTTCACTTATCATCCGGGCAGGCAAAAATAATTCTTCCGTTATCAACCAGCAGTTGACAGCCAGAGGGCTTCTGCCCAAATTAAATAACGATACAATTGAAAAACTCAGGAAATAAGTAATAATAGTAAAAACAGTAAAAAGAATAAAATCATGAAAAGATTAGCCATAAACGGATTAGGAAGGATTGGAAGAGCAACCCTTAAAATCATCATGGAAAATAGCAACATGGAACTTGTTGCCATTAACGACCTCGTTCCGATTTCGAACCTGGCTTATTTATTAAAGTACGATACTGCATATGGCAGGTATCATAAAGAAGTAAAAACCGGTGAAAGCAGCCTGATTATTGATGGCAGGAAAATTAAGGTATACAGCGAA
>CAYUAV010000582.1:0-2994 GCA_964442665.1 uncultured Bacteroidales bacterium | reverse complement strand
ATGCTGTGCAGGTGTATTTGGCCGAAAAATATTATTTGACGGATGCGTGGTGGAGTGATAAGAAATTTTTGGAAGAGTTGAAAGAACGGGTGGATATACTTAAGCCATTAATTATTGGAAACGTAGCTCCAAATATTGAATTGTTGGTAGTTCCCGCCGATCATTTTAAAGCGGCCGAAAATGATGATACCCTTAAAAAATATCCGCATATCGGGCAACTGGTAAAAATTCATGACATACCTGCAGACTATATAGTTCTTTTATTCTGGGAGGCAAATTGCAGTCATTGTAAAACAGCGGTACCGAAAATGTATTCCATTTATAAAGAACAACTCGAATCTATGGGAGTTAAAGTGATTGCTATCAGCACTTTGTTTGGTGAAGAAGGTAAAGTCAAATGGATCAATTTTGTGAATAGCCATCAATTATACGATTGGATAAATGCCTGGAATCCATACGATTATCAGTATAAAGTTACCTATGATGTTCGTTCCACACCGCAAATCTTTATATTGGATAAGGATAAAAAAATAATCGGCAAACGTATTAGCCCGGAACAGGTACCCGAGTTGATATCAGCCTATAAAAAACAGTTTGGTGAATAGTATCTGAAAAATCGACGTTGAATTGAAAGAAATCAGGAACATTAAACTGGTGCTTGAAGATGGCACTGAATTTCATGGAAAATCGTTCGGATTTGAGAAATCGGTTTCAGGAGAAGTGGTTTTTAACACGGCTATGACAGGATATCCTGAAAGTCTTACCGATCCTTCTTATAAGGGTCAGATTCTGACATTGACCTATCCCATCGTTGGTAACTACGGAGTTCCTGCACCCGACATGGAAGATGGTATGCATAAGTATTATGAATCGTATGCATTACATATTTCCGGGCTCATTATTTCCGATTATAGCCAGGAATATAGTCATTGGAATGCCAGCAAAAGTTTGGGAGCATGGTTGAGTGAATTTCAGGTACCGGGAATTTTCGGTATCGATACCCGTGAATTAACTAAAATACTTCGTGAAAAAGGTACCATGTTAGGTAAAATTGTATATAATGGCGCCAATGTGCCCTTGTACGACCCGAATAAGGAAAATCTTGTCGATCAGGTTAGTATAAAGACAAGAAAGATATTTGGAAATGGGAAGTACAAAATTCTTCTCATCGACTGTGGCGTAAAGAATAATATTATCCGAAATCTGATCAAACGCGATGCAACTGTTATTATGGTTCCCTGGGACTGGGATATATCGAAGGAAGAATATGATGGTCTTTTTATATCCAACGGGCCGGGCGATCCTAAGCAATGTAAAGTTACCATCAAAAACTTGAATAAAGCTTTTCAGGAAAACAGGCCAATCTATGGAATATGTCTTGGAAATCAGCTCATGGCACTTGCTTCGGGAGCTGATACCTATAAACTAAAATATGGTCACAGGAGTCATAATCAACCGGTTATTCAAACGGGAACGAACCGGGCCTATATTACATCGCAAAATCATGGTTATGCAACTGATAATAAGACACTTTCGGGAGACTGGGAACCTTTGTTTATCAACCTGAACGATGAAACCAACGAAGGAATCCGGCATAAATTAAAACCTTTTTTCTCATCGCAATTTCATCCGGAAGCATCCAGCGGACCAACCGACACGGAATTTCTTTTCGACCTGTTTATGGAGTCAGTAAAAAAATACGCCGGCTAAATGAAAAGGGCCAGCGTATACCGATTATGAATAGAAGTTGTAGGGAACTAAGCAGCTTCGGCTAATTCTATATACCGAAAATCAGTTCTGAGTAACGATTCTTCGTAAATTTCAGCAGTTTCAACACTATCTTCATCACCTTCTTCGAAGTACCAGTTTACTAATATTTCTTCGATTTTGTTGTTTGCATCCAGATGGCGAAGCATTTCCATAATTTTCTTTGATGAAGCTGTGTTAAAATATATTAGATTTATATTCAATACAACCCTGGAAACTTCGAGCTGATCAACAAAGCCAATTAACGGATTGAAGAGTTTAGCAGCATCTTCCGGAATGGATTTACCTTCCAGTTTTAATCTCCCGTCGTTGTTAAAATCTACCAGGGGGAGACAATCAGTCGGTTCAAAGTACAGCCTTTCCATTTTTAGTATCATTAACAGCATTTAATTTGTTATTTGATATTACGTTTGATAATGGAATAGGATAAATAATATTGATTAATGTGCAATTTTTGATGATTTTTATCACCAGTTTATGGATAAATTGATCATTTAAGCGGGCAAATAACTTATCATTACGAATTATGATAAAAATTTGTGTTGAAGATGAACTGAAAAATTGTCTGGGAAATTTCCAACTAGGTATAATTCAGGCAAATGTGATCTGCAATGAATCATCAAGGGCATTACAGCATGCTATCGATAGATCAGTGTCAGAAACAAGGGAAAAGTATACGTTGGAGAGTGTTAAAATGAATTATGCTATAGCTGCAACGAGGGAAGCTTATAAAAAAACGGGGAACGATCCTAATCGTTACCGGCCTTCAGCCGATTCACTTATCAGGCGTATTGTTAAGGGGCTAGATTTATATTCGGTAAATAGGGTGGTTGATGTGCTAAATATGGTTTCAATACAAACAGGATACTCGATTTCAGGTTTTGACAAAACAAAAATTCAGGGGAAGGTATATTTTGGCATCGGCATTCCGGGCGAACCGTATCGTGGTATTGGAAGAGGTGAGGTCAATATTAGTAATTTACCGGTATTACGCGATGAGACCGGGGCTTTCGGAAATCCCACAAGCGATTCGGAACGAACCATGATAACAAAAGAAACTGAGGAAATTCTTTTTATATTCTACGATTTCATAATAGATCCGGAGTTGGAATACAGCGTAAAATATTGTCTGGATCTTTTAAAGGAATTTTGTTCCATGAATAGTTATCGTTCAGAAATTATAAATTTTTAGAAAATTACTTAGTTTGATGATTTTTATCGGATTTC
>CAYUAV010000581.1:0-2996 GCA_964442665.1 uncultured Bacteroidales bacterium | reverse complement strand
ATAGTTGAGCGCTGTAAATTCAATTGAAATGACATCTTCATAATGCTTTAACCATATTTCCTGTGTCTGAGTAATGGATTTATCAAGTATGGTCCGACCGTTTATTTTCTGACCTATCCCAATATTCTTATTAAATATCTGGAAGTTGGTTATTACAACATCGGGTGGTTTTGTATTGAAAGTCAGTGAAGACGGATCGATAATGTTGAATCCGTCGGGACCTCCGAAAATCAATTCACCTCTGCTTGTTTTTAAAACAACACCCTCATTTAATTCTTTTCCCTGTAATCCATCTGACTCGCTGTAATTCGTAAAATCTAATTTAAAGCCGTTTCCCGGATTTTGCACTTCTACAGCGATATGGGTTATGCCGCTGGTTGTACTGGCCCATATATCACCCCGATCATCCTCTATCAGTGCAAGAATATTATTATCGGGCAATCCGTCAGAAGTATAATACCGATGAAAGGTATGTGTTTCGGGGTTGTATATATTGAGCCCCTCCTGAGTGGCCATCCAGATAAGCTTTCGTGAATCGGCGACGATGGAAATAACAACATTCTGACTCAGGCTGTTTTTATTGGAAGGATTATTCGCAAAATGTGTAAATTTTTGCAAAACAGGTGAGTAACAATCTACACCATTGGAAGTTCCAATCCAGATATTACCCTCACCATCTTCTGTAATATGTAGAATAAAGTCGGAATGAACCGAATTGGAATCCCCTGAACGATAGTGTCTGAAAGTATGATTTGCCCTATCGAAAACATCAATACCTGCTCCTAATGTGCCGATCCACAGATTTCTATGTGAATCCTCAAAAATTTCCCATACCCGGTCGTTAGCCAATGAATTCGGATCGGCAGGATTATTAAGAAAATGCCGGAATGAATGTCCATCAAAACGGTTTAATCCTCCGTAAAAAGTACCTACCCATAAAATCCTGTCACTATCGTATAGCATGCTTACAATAACATCGTGACTTAGCGATTGAGGATCGGATGGATTATTTTTAAATGATCGGAATCTATTGTTTTGACGATTAAAATAAATCAGGCCTCCGCCGTTTGTTCCGATCCAGATATTTCCTTTCTCATCTTCCTGAAAACAATTGGCATCATTAAACGGCAGACTGTTTGGATTATTCGGCTGATGCTGGTATAGTTTGAATTTATACAGATTCGTATGATAATAACAAAGACCTTTTTTAAAAGTACCTGTCCATACAATACCTTCATCATCTTTATACATTGTGGTAATGCTATTCTGACTCAGGCTGCGCGAATCATCAGGATTATTCTGGATGACCCGGATAGTTAAATCCTTTTTATCGATTAGATTAATCCCTCCATGATCGGTTCCTACCCAGATTATACCCTCATCGTCCTGTAATACACAATTGACAATATTATTGTTTAACCGGTACTGAGCAGAATTCTGATAAAAATGTTTGAAGTTTTCCTTTTTGGTATCAAATATATAAACACCCTCATCACTGCTACTGGAATATATCCAAAGATCATCGTCCCTGTCGATATAAATATTTAAACCTCGCTGTTCCTTATTCTTATTGTGTAACAGCTGACTGCGGAAGACTACTTTCAACGTATTCTTATCAAGTTTCTCAAGTATGCCATAAACCCCGATTAACCAGATGTTCCCGTCAGAGTCAGCTACTACGGAATTGATGGGCCCGTTCTGAATTGTTGCCGAATCGGAAGGATTATGTTGGAGATGTATTACCGAATCTCTCTCCTGCAGATAGATAAAAGGGCCAAACTGATCGCTGATGAACCAGATGTTTTTTTTGTTATCCTGAAGAATCCGTGAAACAGAAGCTACCGGAATTTCAATGTTTTTATGAAACAAATCATTATCGTATGAAAATTTCTCAGTAACTGGATCATAAATGACAAATGAATCCATCGGACTAATCCATAATTTCCCTGTGTGATCTTCGAAGATCCTTTGTATCCGGTTATCGGTAAGGGATGTGGAATCGGAAGGGATATGCCGGAAGACCTTAAACGTATATCCATCGAAGCGATTAAGTCCTGAGTTGGTACCAATCCATACAAATCCCCTGCTGTCCTTGAATATACAGTGAACCTGATTATGCGACAATCCCTGGCCTATATCAATGCGGGTAAAATTATATTCACCCGATTTATCGATACCAAAAAGAACCAGCGATTGTAATATAATCAGAAATACAGTAAAATATCGATATATTTTTTGAAATCTCATGTAGATTCAAAGATACGTAAATCTTATATCCCCCGAAATCTGAAGAACTTAATTTGTGTTTGATTGGCTGGTAATTACTAAACCTTATTTTTTTTGAGTTGCAGTGTAAAATCAATGGTTGTAAAAAGGAAAATAATACTTGTAATAATGGCAAAAATAAACATCACTCCAACCATGCCTCTTATATCTTTTAATATGCCGATTACTAAATTACCTATTGTATGGCCGAGACCAAAATATAAACCCCATAATAGTGATTGGGCAGTTGCTTGCCGGCTTTTGGGTAATTTGCTATGGAGGTAATCGACCACACCGACCAACAGAAATGAAAGTGTAATACCCTGTAATGCACAAACTGTAAGCGCCACAGGAATGGATGGAACAAAAGCATAAATAAACAGTCTGAGTACCATAATAAGCATGGAGATTATTATGACCAGACGTGAGCCAAAACGGTTAAGCAACCGGTTGCCTAAAATAAAAAATGGAAGTTCGCTCAAAGCCTGAACTGTATAAGCTATTCCAATTACAGAATTATCGGCTCCCAGTTCAGAGAAGTATAAATTCATGTAGGCATTTACAGGCGAACTTGCTATGCCATAAAAAAACACAATGATTAAAAAGATGAGCAAGGCTTTGTTGGTGAATATTTCTTTTAATTGTATCTGTTCAAAATGAGGTTTATACAGTATGGTGGAACTATTGCGCGGCGTTCGAAGAAAAATAATGCTTATAAAAAATAGCAGTGA
>CAYUAV010000580.1:0-2996 GCA_964442665.1 uncultured Bacteroidales bacterium | reverse complement strand
TGACAATATTTTTTATTTTCCTGTTGGCGTAAATAATTTTGGTCTCTATTCACTGTATTATCCCGATAATTCTCAGGGTTTACTCGATATCTATAATGTGGAAGTCTATAATCAGATGATCCCGCGGACATTTACGATATCAGGAAATTTAAATATTGAAAATCCGGGTGGAAAATCTTATAAAAAAATAACAGCCCGGCTAATTGACCAGAATTCGAAACAACAGGTAAGTGAAACAGCTGTTGAAGATGATGGAAGTTTTTCATTGCAAGTATCTCAGGGTAAATACTTACTAATTATTGATGGACCCGACATTGAAACTTACAGTGAAGAAATAAATCTGCCTGTTGTTCAAACAGAACCTGTTGTAGCTTTATCGGATATTTCACTTATCCGTACCAAAACGACAATCGAGCCGCCTGAAATTGTCTCACCAACTGTCGTTACACCCATTTCGGTAAAAAACGATTTTTATTCGGTAACCGATTCTTCGCACATTCCAATTGAACTTATTCTTCCGAAAGGTGCAAATCTTAAAGTAATTGCAAAAGTTGATAATGATATCGTTCTTACTGAAGAAATTCCGGATGTCAGGAAACGCTTCACCTATTTTTATAAACCCCGGCCGGGAGAAAATATTCTCAAATTCATAGCCACCGATACCGATGGCCAGGTTTCGACAACCGAGGTTACTATCATCTATAATCCGCCCGAATCAGCTTTAACAGCTCAGGCAACAAAAGTTGAGAATCAGGGAAAGCCTGCAAATTCTGAATTATATAGTCTTATTGCCGAGGGAAAATTAAAAGAATATCTCGAAACCATTGATCTGAGTGAATATGATAATTATTTTGAATTATATAATTACTTAACTCAGGTAGCCGATAAACAGGGATTTACGCGACAGGAAATCAATGAAATGTTCTCCGTATTTTTCACTCAGCAGGATATTGTAACATTCAGTAAGGAATTTGAAGCCGCTGCTTCACATCCCGATTCGTTGAGAATGGAACTTGCTGATAGTATTACTGTACCCATAGCATACCTGCATTCACTTATCCGGTCAGGCTATCTTACGGAAGAAGAAATGAAGGATTTTTTATTGAAGATGCATGCATCGGAAATAAAAAATGCAAACCAATTTTACAGTGACCTGGTAAATTTCTTTCCGGAACGGGATAGTTTGAAGAAAACTGGAATTGAAGTTGCAAGCCTTAAAGATGCCTGGGAAAAAATAATTTCGCAAACGGGTAATGAAGCTGCTTTGGATGCATTAATGCTCTTTTCCACTACCGATGATTTACAGTTTTTTTATCAGAATTTACTCCTTAATACTGAGGACGGATTGCATGATTACCTGGTTCAATTAAGATTGGAACAGGAAGGAATTTATACTTCGGTCGATCTGACCAGACATTTGTTCGACAATGCTACCGGGGAATATTATACAACCAGGGAACTTATTAACTCTCTTGAGCTGGCCCAGCTTAATAAGCACTATTACATCGATAAGTTTATTGAAATGCTGGCTACTTACGGCGAGGGTACTCTTAAATCACAGCTGGTAGTTCTGAGTAAGGATAAGGAACAGATACAAAAATTTGAAGATTTGTTCATTTACCTGTTGAATCAGTCAAAATATAAGAATTATACTGCAGAGAGTGTTTATAGTTTGTTTATTGACCTGATTGGGATCGACAATGTTAAGGAATTTGCAGCTAAACTTCAGTCGTATGGCTATACTGCGGTTAACCGGGCTTTAAGCGATACAACTATCAGCTATTTTTCGAATCCTCTTGAACTGATAAAATATCTTCTTGCAGAAACCCGCACCTATGATTTTACACAGGCAGATATTAATAATCTGCTTATCCGTATGATCCTTGAAAAAGGTTTGGACTTTCGCAGCATACGATCAATGGATCAGGTAGAAGGAAAGTTCTGGAAATCGCGCAAATTTGTAACTACTATAATTCTGGTCAATATTGTATTATTAATTGTAATATTGCTATTGTCTCTCAGGAAAAGGAATTAGTCTAAAATTCAAAATGAACTTCTTTTTTTTAAAATATAATTATCAGCCCAATGGTTTAGTGAGCTCAGGTGGTAAGTCTTTCATCATAACATAAGTTTTAAAATAAATAAAGATGAAATTTCCCCATACCCTATTAATCGCAAGTTTTATACTGGTTTTTACAACATTACACGTTAATGCCCAGATATGGCTCTCAAACAAAGATATTTATGATGAGGCAGAAGAATACCTTAATGCCGAAGAATATATCGAAGCGTTGCCACTCTACATATTATTGGAGAAAAAAGGAATTTATAATGCCAATGTTGCCTATAAAATCGGACTGTGCTATTTAAATCTAAGAGGAAGAAAAGATCAGTCTGTTCCTTATTTGGAGTATGCCGCCAGCCAGGCTTCATCGTCCTATTCGGATAGTTTTACTGAAACGCATGCTCCCTTAAAAGCTATACTATTACTTGGAGTTGCATACCGTATCGATAATCAGTTGGATAAATCAATAAAAACATTTACTATTCTGAAAGATTCTATTCGCGATAAGGATCCTGAATTTCTCAGTGTTATTGATTTACATATAAAACGATGTGAAAATGCCAGGTTGCTTAATGCATTTCCGGGTGAACCCCGAACAGAAAGACTGCCTGATCAGATAAATACAGCTGTTTCAAATTATAATCCTGTTTTAGTTGGCCACGATAGTATTTTATACTATATGGATGAACTGAAATTTTATGATGCCCTGATGCGTGTTAAAAACATTGACGGGAAGTGGCAGGTTCCTCAGAATATCACTCCTGCAATCGGGAGCGATGGTGATCATATAATAGTCAGTGCCTCGGCTGATGGTAAAACATTATTTCTGTATTTATATGAAGCATTAAAAGCAGGCGAAATTTATGTAACCCATCTGACCGAAAATGGCTGGACAAAATTACTATCCCTGAATGATAACATTAATACCGTG
>CAYUAV010000579.1:0-3000 GCA_964442665.1 uncultured Bacteroidales bacterium | reverse complement strand
CGGACTCTCTGTCATGCACGATGCCAACCACAAGTCATACTCAAAAAATCAGACCGTAAACAGAATTCTATCATACTCATTGAATTTACTGGGTGGGTTTTCCGCAACATGGCAGTACCAGCATAATACTCTGCATCACGGCTTCACAAATATTGACGGATATGATGAAGACATTGATCCCGGTAAAATATTGCGTTTTTCACCGAATAAACCACTTTATAAAATCTACAAATTTCAATATCTCTATGCATGGTTATTTTATGGTCTGATGACCATTACATGGACTATTGATAAAGACTTCAGACAATTATTCAGGTATTCAAAAGAGGGCATTGAACTCAGCCGTAAAAAATCATTCGGCGGGCTGTTAACTGAATTAATAGTATCGAAAATTCTTTATTACACTTATATACTGGTAATTCCGCTACTTGTATTACCAGTTCCATGGTGGACAGTTCTAATCTTTTATTTCTGCATGCATTTTATTTGCGGCCTTATTCTGGCAGTTATTTTTCAAACAGCACATGTAATGCCAACTTCAAAATTTCCCAAACCTGACCAGAACAATACAATTGAAAATAACTGGGCTATTCACCAATTATTGACGACTACTGATTATTCGCCTAAAAACAAGTTGTTTTCATGGTTTATCGGCGGATTAAATTTTCAAATCGAACACCATTTATTCCCGAATATTAGTCATGTCCATTACAAACATATAGCACTTATATTAAAAGATACTGCGCATGAATATCATTTGCCTTATTATGTCCAGACAAGTTTTTTTCTTGCGCTTCGTAATCATATAAAAATGCTTAAATCGTTGGGCAGGTAGTAATTATTTGCTTCGGATCATTATTTATTTAAGACAAATTCATGATGTCTATTCAATATTTTCGTGTCAGTACTTAATATAAATAAATCGTCTCCTCTTACAAGGACAAGGTTTATCTTGAACTGGTTCAAAATAATTTTAAAATCGAAATTCAGGTATAAACACATAACTATTGAAAATATTGCTTAACCTATACCGAAACAAACTGAAATCCATTGGAAAAGAACAGAAATAATAGTACGATTTTCAATTCATTGGCCTTTTTTATGCCATGAATTTTCAAGGATGCTAACCAGAATAGTCATCAGAAACGAGAGTATAAAACCGGGTACAAGTTCATAGATCAAGTTATTGAGAAAAGGTACAGTTTTCCAGATAAAGACTGTAATGGCTCCGGTTAATAATCCGGCAATAACCCCTGCCCTGGTGGTTTTTTCCCAGAAAAGAGCCAGTATCGACGTAGGTCCGATAGCAGCTCCCAATCCGCCCCATGCAAAAAGCACAAACCAAAAGATCAGGTCTTTCGAATAAACTCCCAGAAAAACAGCTATGATGACAATAAAAAATACTGAAAGTCTGCTGTAGAAAGCCATTTTACCGGATTGAATCTTTTTCTTTTTTTTACCCGTTTTTTCATACAAATCTCTTACAATACTCGACGCAGCAACAAGAAGCTGAGAATCGGCAGTGGACATAATAGCTGCAAATACTGACGCCAGGATCAGACCGACAAGAAAAGGATGCATAAGTGTATCAGCGAGCGTGATGAAAATATTTTCGGGATCGCCACCGGGTAACAGGTCGGGAGTATGAAAATAGGCCCGACCCACAATACCGATCATCACCGCCCCCATTCCCATTACCAGGTTCCATAAGGTACCCACAATAGCTGTCCATCTGAATTGCGCAGCATCCTTAATCGACATATATCTGACAAGAATATGAGGATTTCCCGGTGAACCCAGACCAATACCCAAAAGACCTATTAAAGCTATAGTAGGTATTGAAAGGACATTAAAAAACCCAGGGTGTTCGGGAATAGCATGCGTACTGATAAATTCCCAACCTTCCTTATGTATTATACCCGTTACAGGCAATACAACGAGTGCAAGGATCATCATAATGGCCTGTACTACATCGGTATAGCTTACCGCCATAAATCCACCCATCAGGGTATAAAATAAAACGATTGCTGCGGTTATCAATAATCCTGTGTTCTGTGAAATGCCAAAATGAGCAAAAAAAGCTTTCCCACCCGAGGCAAATTGCGCTGATACATAGGTTACCATAAAAATGAGGAATATAGAAACAATCAATATTCGCAAAAAACCGGTTTTATCATTGAATCTCGAAGCGTAAAAGTCAGGTATGGTAATGCAGTCATTCTCTTCGGTATACTTTCTTAATCGCGGGGCATAGTATAAAAACAAAAGAAATTCCACTACAGTATAACCCAGCACGGCCCAAATGGCAGAAATACCCTGAACATAGGCCAAACCGGATACACCCAGTAATAACCAGGCGCTGCGACCCGATACCACTGCCGATAAAGCCACTACCAAACGACCCATATTCCTGCCTCCCAGAAAAAACTCGGAAATTCCTTTAGAAGAAAATTTTGAGGAGTAGATCCCGATAGCTATTATCAGAAGAAAATACCCGATAAAAGGTATGAGTACCTGTATATTCATTCATTTATAAATTTGATGACAAAGACAAATATAAAGTATCTGATCTAACAGGATTAATCTGCTAATTTGTTTTATGGAAAATCAAAGCCTTATTTTATATTTTATCCGTTTCGAACTTCCAACTTCATGATGTGTTTTAATTATTACTAAGTAACAGATCGGATAATATCTCTCTAAATAAATACATTAAATCTCCAAAACCTGTTGATATGAAAAAGACACAAATTATGCTACTGTTCTCTCTGATCTTTCCTGTTCTGTATTTAAGCTCCTGTAACAGGGTAAATCCTGTATATGCGGAACGTCAGGCCATGCTCGATTCACTTAAAACCATGGTGGATTCATTAAATGAAATTCAACAAAGTGAAATGGCAAACAAGAAAATTGTTGCCGATTTTTATCAGGAATTCTTCGGAGATAAAAATATTGGTGCAATTGATACGTATATTGGGGAAATCTATATACAACATAATC
>CAYUAV010000578.1:0-3024 GCA_964442665.1 uncultured Bacteroidales bacterium | reverse complement strand
CCTTCAATAATAAAGCGAGACTGCTTAAGTCGCTCACTATGTTTCTGCAACCGCACCAATTGTTTCACTTTATCATTCTGCCTGCTACTCAGAAAATCGGTAATTTGAATCATTGTAGAAAAGAAGTTACAGAATTTTATATTTCTCATCACTGTCCTGCGAGGGCCGGAAAAATCTTTTTGGTAACTTATAGTGTACCGAAACTGTTTTTTCAGTAACCGGATGCCTGAATTCCAGTTTGCAGGCAGCAAGACGAATTTGCCGCACAAAACTACTGTCAGCACCGTATTTCCTGTCACCCACAATCGGACAATTTATACCTGCCAGATGTGCACGGATCTGGTTCCGTCGCCCGGTATGAAGAGTTATTTCAACCAGATGATAGGATTTTTCGGCTTTGAGATATGTATATTCCGATTTGGCATACTTACTGCCCGGAACTTCCCTGTCGGAAATAATGACCTTTTGTTTCGATGTATCAATCAGCCAGTTTTCAATAATTCCCTGTGGAGCGTGAGGTTTGTTTTCGGTAAGCGCAAGATATTTTTTTGTAACATCTGGCCACATAGCTTTTATCCGTTCCTGCAACTGTTCCGATTTAGCGAACAGGATGAGACCTTCAACTTCCCTGTCGAGCCGGTGAACGATCCAGAGACGTACTTTTGTTTTATCACGATCGGAAAGGTATGTTTCCAGTATTTTATGATACGAATTATTGACTACCTGATCTTTGCTGCCGCATGATAAAATGCCTGCAGGCTTTAGTGCTACTATTAAATAAGAATCTTCAAAATAAATGATGACCGGAGTTCTGCGATCAGGAATTCGCTGCCGGACCTGGATTTTATCATGCTGAATAATTTCAAGTTCGTTACCTGTTTCTATAATTTGTTTGGGATGCCTGCTGATCTGTCTGCCATTTACGATAAATTCCGAATGCCCGATAATTTGCTTGGCTTTTTGTTTCGAAACACCTTTATATATTTCCATCACAGCTTCGAGCAGGGTGACCCTATGTTTTAATGTATACTTCACTTCTCGTACTAATTCAATTTCTGAAACGAACAAAAACACCTAAAGGTAAGTCGATACCTGTTTCAGATGTTACAGTTGACTCACCGAATTCTTTTTGCCTGAAGGTAAAATGAGATTCGACCAGATTATTGGCAATTAAAGGTGAATATCCCAATGAATAGAGGTTTAGAACGAAAAAATTATTTTCGGGTACGATAAGCCTGGCACATAATGCCAGTAATTCATTTATACCTTCGTCCAGTATCCATCGTTCTCCGTTCGGGCCACGGCCATAGGCAGGAGGATCGAGTATGATTCCATGATATGTTTTACCCCGTCTTACTTCGCGACGGAGAAACTTAAGAGCATCATCCACAATCCAGCGGATATCCGATAACCTGTTCAGCTGCATATTCTCCTTTCCCCAGGCTACGACCTGCTTCACGGCATCCAGATGGGTGACATCGGCTCCTGCAATTCTTGCGGCCAATGAAGCACCTCCTGTATACGCAAAGGCATTCAGCACCCGAAGATTTTTTATTTTTATCTCTTTGATTGTATGGTATATAAAAAACCAGTTCGATATCTGCTCGGGAAAAATACCAATATGTCCGAAGGAGGTAAGAGATAACTTCATGCTAAAACTTCCTTCGGGTAATGGACAGGCTATTATCCAGTTATCAGGCGTTTTTCGGCTAAAATTCCAGCCACCGTTGCCAGGTTCGGCCGAACGGGGGGTCTGTTTTTGCTGTTCCCGCCGGAAATGTGCGTGTGCGAGTTCCTTCCATTTATCCGCAGATAAACGTTTACTCCATAATGCCTGCGATTCAGGTCTGATAAGATAATAAGGACCAAATCGCTCAAGTTTCTCAAAATCGCCGCAATCAATTAGCTGGTAATCAGGTATCTGTGGATTCCGGATTGTTGCCATCTATCCTTCGTTCATTTGAAATCTGTGGTTATCGCGCACAAAATTAGAATAATTTGTCGTACCGGTTGGTAAATAACATGATGTATGAATATCATACTTATAAAATATGAAGTATTTTCGGAAGATTATTGAGGAAACAGATGATAAAAAATATTATCCTAATTGGTATAGGTGGTTTTATCGGGAGTGTTGCCCGGTATTTTGTTTCAAAACTTAACCTGTCTTTCGATTTGCTTTCCATTCCTGTCGGTACTTTACTTGTAAATATATTAGGGAGCTTTCTTATTGGTTTCCTTACCGGTATTGCCGATAAAAGCGCACTTCTCAATGTGGAGTGGCGTATGTTCCTTATGGTAGGATTATGTGGCGGATTTACCACGTTTTCAACATTTACAGGCGAAAATCTGATGTTGCTTCATTCCGGCCAGATTGTTACAATTTTTTTGTACTCCGGTTTAAGTATCATACTTGGTTTTTCAGCTGTCTTCCTGGGCTATGTAACTTCAAATCTGTTATAACATGAGTAATTCCGAATTCAGTATATTAAAAATATATGCGAGTACTACCGACCGGATCGGATCAAAGGTGCTTTATGATTATATTGTTCATAAGGCAAGAGAAACGGGTATTTCCGGAGTAACGGTATATAGGGGTATTATGGGTTATGGCCTGAGCAGTAAAATTCATTCCTCAAAATTCTGGGAATTGACAGAAAAACTACCGGTAACTATTGAAATAATCGATAAAACAGAAAAACTGGAAACATTTTATCTGGAAGTCGAGGAGGTATTAATCAATATGCCAAAAGGTTGTCTTGTATTAATTGAGCCTGTTAAAGTCAGGCTGCATAAACGAGGTAAGACGGATGACAGATAAAGAGTAACAAGAATTCATTCAGAATAATCATTTTACGCGAAAATAGAAAATTAACTTTCGGATTTTTAAAAAATTTACCAAATGGATTGATTATAAAACGAAAGCTTCATTTTACTTTCGATTAACGTTCACAACAAAAAAAAACTATTTAGTTGTCCCTTAAAAAGTCGCTTTTTTCAAAAAATAATACTTTGAAATAGGGA
>CAYUAV010000577.1:0-3030 GCA_964442665.1 uncultured Bacteroidales bacterium | reverse complement strand
TTCTTCTGGGTCCCAAAGAACAAATAAGTTATAAAGAATTGTTTGACAAGAGTAATGCACTTGCCGGGTTTATCAACAACAACACTGCTCCCAACGAAAAAATCCTGTTAATCAGTCAGAACTCGGTGTTTTTTTTAATAGTTTATCTGGGTATCATTAAGTCAGGCAGGGTATGTGTTCCGTTAAGTCCTGATATTGAATTAAATAATCTCAAATATATCGTAGATACCTGTAATGCTTCCAAAGCATTTATTCAACAAAGATTTTGCAATAAGTTTACCATATGTAAGTTCACTGTCTATTCCGATATAAACTATATCATTGAGAGGGGAGATAATTGGACATCGGGCACTGATCCCGGATTTGATTCAGACACGTGCGCGGAAATTATTTTTACAAGCGGTTCTACCGGCGAACCGAAAGGTGTAATGATAAGTCATAAAAACCTGATGGCCAATACCGATTCCATCATTGAATATCTGGAACTCACGTCGAATGATATCATCGAAATTGTTCTGCCGTTCCATTATTGCTATGGCTTATCCCTACTTCACACACATCTTAGAGTGGGAGGATCAGTAGTACTAAATAATACTTTTATTTTTCTGGGTTCTGTTCTAAATGACCTGCATAAATATAAATGTACCGGTTTTGCCGGTGTTCCTAGCCATTTTCAGATTTTGCTTCGTAAATCCGATAGTTTTAAGTCCACCCGGTTTCCCGATTTAAAATATGTAACTCAGGCTGGTGGAAAATTGCATAATATCTTTATTAAGGAATTTATTCAGGCGCAACCCGATATCAAATTTTATGTGATGTATGGTCAGACTGAAGCTACAGCCCGGTTATCGTACCTGCCTCCAAATCTTCTTAATAAAAAACTTGGTTCCATTGGAAATGGAATTCCGGGCGTTCAGCTTTTGGTTGTTAATGAAGAAGGCATTCCGGTTAAACCGGGTGAAGTTGGTGAAATAGTTGCAAAGGGCGAAAATATCATGTTAGGTTATATAAACGATATTGCTTCCACCAGGAAAGCCATAAGGGACGGCTGGCTATTTACAGGCGATCTGGCTACCTATGACAAAGAGGGCTTTATATACATAACCGCACGGCAAAAAGAAATAATCAAAGTTGGAGGTAAACGGGTTAGTCCGAAAGAAATCGAAGAAGTTATCGTTTCCATTCCTGAGGTTATTGATTGTACTGTATTTGCTGTTGATGACGACCTTCTGGGTGAGACTATAAAAGCTACGATATCCATTGACAGATCAAAATCAGATAGTATCACTGCCGGTTCAATAAAGGAGTATTGTCACAAACATCTGGCAAGTCATAAAGTTCCCCAATTAATTGACATCCAGGAAAGAATTAGTATATCTGATACGGGTAAAAAAATAAAATCGAGATTCATTTAATAAAAGGCTCAAAATACAGGACTTACGGACCGGCTATGAGCTTCTGATTCTGTTTGTAATAATATTAAATAAGGCAAGAAAGAAATATTTTAAATCTGTTCTCAACGGGTGTTTCCGATATTCTTTCAAATAAATTCTTTCTGCTTCAATATTTTTAAGATCATCAGGCATATTCAATGAGACATAAGGAGGAAAACAACCCGGTTTGTATTTAATTCTTTCAATCTGAACATCTTTGGGCAGCTGTTTAAATCGTGTAAGGCTCAATGGTCTCACTCCAACCAACTTCATTTCACCTTTAAAAACATTTATTATCTGAGGTAGTTCATCAAGCCATAATTTCCGGAATAATCTGCCCCATCGAGCAACTCTAAAATCATCGGCTGGTTTGCCAACGTGATTGTATCCGTTAAGCTTCAGGATATAGTCGTGTAGAAATTCTGAATACGGATGCATGGTCCGGAATTTGTATACATCAATTGGTTTACCGCATTTGCCTATCCGTTTCAATTTTATTATTAAATGGTACGAAGGATAAAGTTGATTTTCAGGTTCACTGGTTTTAATTACGGCAAAATAGAGAATTCCTTCGATATACTTATATTCTATAACTTCGAATCCGTTATATACTAACCTTCCAAGAATTTCTGCACGGGAAATGACATGATTCCTGTTCTTTGTAATCAGGTAATACAATTTCTGAAGTGTACGGATTCGCGGTAGGATCCGATTCCAGACAAAATCCAGCATCCATACAAACTTGCCTATTCGATCACCGAATCTCCTGTAAAAGCGAACTTTTCTCTCTCCGTATGACTCTATCCGGCCTATATAAATTCCTGCATCCGGTAGCAATTTATTTACTGAAATCAAATGTTCATTTAATTCCCGAATATGGTTTAAAGGTTTAAAATTAATTATAGCCCTTACATTGCTGAAATCGACGCTATCAAGATAGGATCGGGTATTGGTCGAAAAAATAATATGACGAAAGTATTTTTCTAGGTCAAGATGTTCTGAAACAAAATTGTAAACAATAGCATTGGATTCGTTAAGTATTGCCTGTTGAAGTTCATTTATAGTGCTGAATTTCTTTCGGAATTCATCAACTTTTCGTTTACGCCTGCTTTGATTAAAAAACCATGATGTTGTTTTATCATCAAGATCATGGACGTAATGAATATAACTTTTCATCCTTAACGGTAAATTGGTTTAGGTATAAAAAGATCCAAATTTCAATCAGCCCAAGTCAATCAGAGAAAAAGAACGCAATTGCTTCAAATCGGCACATATGATCTGTAGTCGGTCTAAATTTAAGTATAAGAAACTTATTCGTCAATGTGCTATTGATGAACGAATGATTTTTGTTGATAAAAATTCGTTAATTGTAATCTGTAAAATTCTGCATAATAGAAAAGTTGTTTTTCTCACAGTGTTTGTCTTTTATTTAGTCAGTTCATACCTTGAAGTTCGATATGAGCATATTCTAATAACTCTATTATCCAATATTTAATTTGAAAACAAATTGTTTTTAAAATGGTTCATTTGGGTTTCTTACAGTTTAGAACCTGTTTAAATTTTTAATGCTAAAATCGAATGTTGGATAAATCCTGCG
>CAYUAV010000576.1:0-3030 GCA_964442665.1 uncultured Bacteroidales bacterium | reverse complement strand
GCGCCGATGTATGGCAAATGGGCTTATGGTTATTGGCAAAGTAAAGAACATTACCAGACACAGGATGAGCTTATGAGCGTGGCAAAAAAATATCGCGACCTGCATATTCCCATCGATAATATGATTCAGGACTGGGATTACTGGAACGGGGCTGCCAATTGGAGCGGAATGTTTTTCGATAAAGACTTTTTCCCGAAACCCAAGGAAATGGTCGACAGGTTACATGCCATGAACTTTCATATCATTATTTCCATTTGGCCTGCACTGGGGCCCAATACGGGAGTATATGCCGAAATGAAGAAACAGGGCTTTCTATATGCCCCTGTGGGTTGGGCAGGCTTTAAATATTACGATGCCTTTAATCCGGCAGCTAATGCTCTTTACTGGAAATATTTGAAGAATGGACTTTACTCAAAAGGTATTGATGGCTGGTGGATTGATTCGACAGAACCTGATGTAGTTAATGCCCTTACAAAGGAATCGACGGAATATGAAATGAAAAAGGCAGGCATGAATTACCTGGGAAGCTGGGCGCGCTATCTGAATGCCTTTTCTCTGGTAATGACAAACGATGTTTATAAATACTGGAGAAAGGAGACTACAACCCGCCGGGCCTATATTCTTACCCGGTCGACCTTTGCCGGACAGCAACGCAATGCAGCTACCACCTGGTCAGGCGATATCGGGGCAAGCTGGGAAATATATAAACACCAGATTGCTGCAGGACTGAACCATTGTATGTCGGGAATTCCATACTGGACTTTTGATATAGGTGCATTTGTCATTGGAGCGTATGGTGGCTTATTTATGAACGGGGGTAAGGATCCCGCATACCAGGAATTATATGCCCGGATGTTTCAGTTAGGGGCCTTCACACCCATATTCCGGTCGCACGGTTCAGAGACTCCCCGTGAAATCTGGGAAATAGGAGAATACACCAAAACACTTATTAAATTTGATAACCTCCGGTACCGGCTGATGCCTTATATCTATTCTCTGGCCTGGAAAGTAACTAACGACAGCTATACCATTATGCGTGGTCTGCCAATGGATTTTACCTCTGATAAAAGTACATACGATATTAACGATCAGTTTATGTTTGGGCCAGCCATAATGGTATGCCCGGTTACGGCATATATGTATCATCGCCCGCCTGAGCCATCGATTCTTGTGAGCGGTGACCATTTTAAAACGAAAGATGGTATGAAAGGTTTGCATGCCAGATACTATAAAGATAATACCTATAAGAATCTGGGTAAAGAACAGATTGATAAGGACATTGATATATTCTGGTATACAGGCCGGCCCGATTATGTTTCCGATTCTATGTTTTCTATTCGCTGGGAAGGGGAATTAATACCTGATGAATCAGGGCCATACCAGTTTCATTTAAAAAGTTTCGATAATAAAAGAATAATTCTCAACGGTGATACGCTCAGGATGATATATACCAGTGTTGAGCAGTATACCGAAATTGTGAACCTGGAAGCCGGTAAAGAATATGATTTTATTTTAGAGACTGAAAATTCGTCGACAGGTGCCGCCAGAATGCAGCTATTCTGGAAAACTCCTTCGATATTTGAAAAAGAAAGGTCTGTGGAAAACAGAGAAAAAACTCGCAGTGTCTATCTTCCCGCGGGAACAAAATGGATCGATTTCTGGACCGGTGAGATAGTAAATGGAGGTCAGATCATTGTTGCTAATGCGCCCATGGAAATAATTCCATTATACATTAAAGCTGGTTCCATTCTGCCTATGGGTCCCTTTCTTCAGTATTCCACCGAAAAACCTGCCGATCCATTGGAATTACGTGTATTTACAGGTGCCGATGGGGAATTTACCCTTTATGAAGATGAGAATGATAGCTACAACTATGAAAAGGGTATTTATGCAACCATTCATTTTACGTGGAATGATAGTACTAAAATTCTTACTATTGAAGATCGGGATGGTGATTTTCCCGGAATGCTCACTGAACGTACTATACAGGTTGTAATGGTAAAAGAAGACCATGGAACAGGGATTAAGATTTGTGATTCACCTGATCAAATAGTTCACTACAAGGGTAAAAGACAAATTGTACAATTTTAAAATAAGGGTATTTTTGCATACTGATTCATATCGAGTATTTGACAGCATATGCAAATCATTCCCCGGGTTAAACTATTGAATTATAAAGGCATATTCCTTTTTTCTGCGATATTTTTAAAATCATTTGTTCTAACCTTTATTGGCGTATCAATTTATTTTACACTCTGTTTTTCATTTACCCATCCAAGGCGTACGCCACTGATGATAAAAAGGCATATCGAGCAAAAAAGGAATGGAAAAGAAGTTGCGTTCAGACACCTGTGGGTTCCTGTCGAGAAAATATCGCCCTATATGTACCAGGCAGTTGTGGCATCGGAAGATAACCGTTTTATGAAACACTTTGGTATCGATTTTGGGGCCATTCGAAAAGCCAAGGATTATAACCGGAAAAGCACGAGACGAAAACGGGGAGCCAGTACTATAACTCAGCAGACTGCCAAGAATGTATTTCTTTTGCCGGCCAGAACATACATCAGAAAGGGATTTGAAGTGTATTTTACCGTTCTTATAGAAGCTTGCTGGAGTAAAAAACGTATCATGGAAATGTACCTGAATATGATAGAAATGGGGCCGGATATTTACGGAGTTGAAGCAGCTTCACAATACTACTTTCATAAACCTGCATCAAGACTTACCCGTGCCGAAGCAGCCATGATTGCCATAAGTCTGCCCAATCCCCGGAAGAGAAATCCTGCCAGGCCCTCGGCATATATGTATCAGCGACAGCAGGAAATACTTTCGCTTATGCGCAAAATAGGGAAGGTTGAATTATAAGAATTATCCCGGTTATAATATTCGGTTTTTAAAGTATTAGGAATGTTTAGAAACAAGAAAAATATAATCTTAAGGTGTTAAGAATTTCTCCTTTAGCCTGATGGATTCCTAAATTAAATACTGTCAAATTATCCTCTTCTTGTGGAAAAAACATAATCGAATGAT
>CAYUAV010000575.1:313-3038 GCA_964442665.1 uncultured Bacteroidales bacterium | reverse complement strand
AATGTATTGATATAGTAGTCAAATCCTCTGTCTATATAGTTTTTATATGAATTATCGCCTGAATATTTCACGTATTCCGAAAGACTATCCAGGTTATAACCCGTATGAAAATTATCGATCCACTGATGAAACGGCAGCGTACTGTATGTCCATGATCCGTCCGGCTTCTGATGCTTCATACAGAAATCGATAGACTTTTTTGCTTCATTTAATAGTGATTTATCTCCGGTATAATGATATGCCCTGGCCAGGAATCGTGATCCCAGCAAGGTGGCATTAAACACCTGTGAGTGATCGAGAGGGGAATAAGAAAAAGAAAAATTATTGTCGTTGCCATAAGTCCTGTTGAGATCCTTCAGGATGAAATCGGTAACCGACAGGGCTTCCTTCAGGATATGCTCGTCTTTAAGAATATCATACGCATCGAAAAGGGCATAACCGATAAATACGGAGGCAACTATGGTAGGTGTGTATCTGGGCTGGAAAAAGGCACGCGATTCCCAGTCGAAATTATATCCCCAGCAGTTTCCGGAATATCCGGGAGTTCTTAATTCCAACAACTTACCGATTAAGTAATTTATATGCTCCAAGTATTCTTTTTTCGGTTGGATTTGATATAAATGGCAGTATCCGTTCAGGAAAAGTCCCAGTCCTTTCGGATTATAATCCTTCACAATCAGAAAGGGTTTCCTCAGGTTAACCGGATTACGTTTAAAAGTCTGTATCCATGCCAGTCGGAAGAATTTACTATTCCGGATACCAGGCAATGCCTGAAATACTTTACTGTTCAAGCCATCATACGGATCCCAGCCTTTAAAATGTTCCGATTCACAATATTGCTTAAGTTTAGTAAAACTTTTTTCAATCATTTGTTGCATCGTTTAGCGATATATTTCTCAATAATTGAATACCAAAAACCTAAATCTCTTCTACCGGGATTATTATATTATTCCTCTCTCACGCTTTGTGCCCTATAAAGATTAGCACACAAGGCAGGCCCCTTAAGGGTTTAAGGTTAGGAGGAATGACGTACTATACTGTATCCTGTATTAAATTGCTAGTATGGGGGCTGTCTCAAAAGAGTTTCTTGAAGAAAAAAGGCTTCGACTCCGCTCAGCCTGACATTCGGTATTAAGACAGTTTTCAAACTGAGCGAAGTCGAAGTGTAAATTATTGAAACTCTTTTGAGATAATCCCATGAATACATATGTGCTCATTCTGCAGCTATTTATTAATCTTTGAGAATTCTTCTTCGCATTATCTTTATTACAATTTAATTTCCTGAGGTAATCCGGTTGTCAAAGATTCCTGAATTTTAAATGTAGTGACCGTGGTCAAACAAATCGACCGGAAGGAGATAGGCATGGCTTCTCCTGTAGCAACCACCTTCATGAAGGTTTCTATTTCCTGTTTATGACCTTTACCGGTATTTTTGATCACCTTTTTCTGGTTGTTACGGTACAGTATTCCCTGTTTGAAATCATCGATGATCATCACTGAATTACCGCCAAATACTTCAAAATACTCCTTAGCAAGCGCTTTATCACCGTTGGCGGTATATACCAGGCTGCCAACCGAACCATCAGAGAATTTTATATTAATGACAATATTATCGTCATTTTTAATTTTTTCGCTTTCGGTATCGATGCATTCGGCAAATACTTTAACCGGTTCCGATCCAGTAAAAAATTGCATCAGATCGATAAAATGGCAGATCTCCCCGACAATTCTTCCACCTCCGGCTTTGGTTTGTGTCCAGTGATCTTTGGGAATAAAACCTGCGTTCACACGGAAATTCATCACCAGTGGTTCCCCGATATTTCTAAATTCTTCCCTGGTCTTAATACAGACTTCAGCAAATCGCCGGTTAAATCCTACTAAAAGGGCCGGTGAATCCAGTGATTCATATACTTTAATAACATTATCCAATTCTTCCGAATTCAGGGCAAGGGGTTTTTCAACAAACACCTTTTTACCCTGCTTAAGGCTTTCGATTACATACCGGGCATGTGTATCGTGTTGCGTGGCAATAAAAACGGTATTAATGTCCTTATCGGTCAAAATATCGGCAGGATCGGAAGATGCCTTGTTAAAGCCAAACTTCTGGGCGACATTCTTTGCATTCATCCCATTTCGGGTCACAACAGTATCCAGCGAACCGAATGGCTTCGCATTAGGTAACAGGTATGATTGCGCAAAACTGCCGGCTCCGATAAATCCGGCGTTTATTGTTTCAACCGGATGGGTGTTTACCTGCACCTCTGTTTTCTTTGCAGCTGTTTCCGAAAGATAACTGAGCACGATTCCGACGAAATCTTCCTTCACATTGCCCAGGATCAGATCATATGCCCTGACAGCGTCGTTAATGTCAAAAGTATGCGTGGTAAGCGGCTTCAGGTCGATCGATTGATGCGCGATCAGCCGGAGGAATGCCTCCATATTGCGTTGTTCGGTCCAGCGTACATAACCATAAGGATAGTCAATGCCTCCCTCTTCATAACTGACATCATATCGTCCGGGACCATACGAACAGGACATCTTCAGTTGCAGTTCCTTCTGATAGAAATCGGGATCGCGGGGTATATCCATTTTAACTGCACCCACAATTACCACAGTTCCCTTCTTGCGGAGAATCTTCCCTGCCAGCTCAACAGGATCGTTGGTCGGACCGGCAGCAGTAATGATCACACTGTCGAAACCATGTCCGCCGGTAAAATTCTCTGCG
>CAYUAV010000575.1:0-303 GCA_964442665.1 uncultured Bacteroidales bacterium | reverse complement strand
ACCGCTATTTGTTTGCAGCAATATAGCCGTTTTGAAATCATACCGGAATCATTTCTTAAAACGGCCTGTGCCGTGCCCAGCGAATTCACCATTTCAACCATCCTTTTGGATACATCAATTCCGAATACATTACAACCGTTGGCTTTGAGGATTTGACAGGTAATCTGTCCCAGCAATCCCAGTCCGATAACACATATATTGTCGCCCAGTCTTGGTGCGGCCTGCCGGACACCCTGCAGTGCAATGGATCCCAATGTAGTATAACAGGCATCTTTCATATCGACCCTATCGGGAATTTTTGCC
>CAYUAV010000574.1:0-3050 GCA_964442665.1 uncultured Bacteroidales bacterium | reverse complement strand
TATTGGACCAATCATATCGAAAAAAGTAGGAATAGCGGGTTACGCCGGCAGCAGGAATACTGCCGGGAACACAACCTGAAAAACAGCACATTTAGATACTGGGCGAGGAGAATACATACATAAAAAAGGCAGAGCGGAAACGGGACTTACAAAGGCGCCCCCGCGATACGGCGGCAGAGGAGTAACGGCTTATGCGTATAAAAGCAATTATCAGCGTATTTATATTATTTTTTTCAGTGTTTATAAGCTATGCCGATGAGACCAAAGGTCTCACAGTAGTGGCTAAAACACTGGGCAAAGATATTCAAGTGGGCAAACAATACCTTATACTAATAGCCATAGAAAAGTATGAATATTGGAACCCGCTTAAGAATCCGGTAAAAGACGCCATGGAAATAAAAGAGATTCTCACATCTAAATATTATATTGACGAGGTTATTGAGTTATATAACGGGAAGGCCACTAAAGCAAACATCATTAAGACATTAAACGACATGAGGCGAAGGCTTAAACCGGAAGATTCCCTGATCATCTTTTACTCAGGCCATGGAACGTACGACAAGAAAACCAATACCGGTTTCTGGATCCCGGTAAATGCCAAGCTCGATCCCTATGAGCAGATAAACTGGCTTCCGAATCCGCAAATTCACGGGCTTGTCGCCAACCTCAAAGCCCTGCATGTGCTCATCATCTCGGATTCCTGTTTTGCGGGGGATATTATTTCATCATCAAGGAGCGAAGAGATGCCGGACGTCTCAAGCATCCCCTATATAAAAAACGCTTACATCAGGGCGAGCCGCCAGGTAATAACTTCTGGCGACTATGAGACGGTGCCCGACTCATCGGAGTTCTCCCGACAACTTAAGTTTGCTCTTGAAAAGAACAAACAGCCTTTCCTTGACGCCCTTTCGCTTTTTAATGAAATAAAACTGGGTGTTAGAGAAAGCTTTCCGCTCATCGGGTTCATGAAAGGCACGGTACATCAAGAGGGGGGAAGCTATATCTTTTTTCTTAAAGAGGCGACGATAAAGAGCCGGCAATACGGAGCGATAAAACTGACAACATTAGCTGAAGGCGAGCTGTTTCTTAATAACCGGTACTATGAGCGTATTCAAGCGGGCGATAATGTGCTTTCTGAGTTACATCCCGGGGAGTATACCCTGGAAGTCCGCTATGATTCAGGAAGCAAAGAAATACGTAAAGCCACGGTAAAGGAAGGGCAAACTGTAATACTCAATTTCACGGGGAAACCGCAAATACCGAAAGGAACATTCTATGCGGCAGTGGGGTTTAGTGTCGGTGTACCCATACCTTTAGAAAAGGCCGCTGAAACCCTCAATATGACTGTTGAGCCCGGTATTTTTTATGATTTTGTTTTTGTATTTGCCGGCGGCAAAATCTCAATAGGAATGGGCGGATACTTTGATTATTATCCTTTAAAAGAGCTGGAAAATGGCTATGTTATGAATATTCCCGCTGTCTTAAAAGTTGATTATTTTCTATCGATTGGCGATTTTTATTTGTTTTTAGGAGCAAAAGGAGGTATTATCGCCAGCAGTTATAAAGCTGACGCAATCACTGAGGCAGAAACAGGCATACTGCCGTATCTATCTCCTGAGGCAGGCATTGGTTTTGATGTCACCGACTGGATGAGCATATACGTAGGTTCGGCATATGATGTCATATTCTTTGCCGATGGAGATATGCACACGAATATAAATCCCTTTTTAAGAATAGTTTTTAATTTTTAAGGATCACGGCTGAATTGTACCGTTACGGCCGGGTATAAAGGCGATTATGTAAGCTATACAAAACGAAATGTGTGGGGTGGTGATTTATGAAGAAAATAATATTTATCGTTATTATTTGCGTTATAATAATATTATTATTTTCCTGTGATCCCGGTTTTAATTATATAAAAGAAAATAAACCGACTCCACCTCCAATCCCCGATCCGCCCCAACATCCGTCTCCTGAAAACGAAGTTTCTATAGCAGATACCACACCCCTTTTAAACTGGGAAGACATACCGGACGCATCGGCATACCATTTACAGTTGAATACGAATTTGAATTTTACAGGCACTATGATAATTGATAATAACAATGTGATTACATCAGAGTTTCAGATAACGGATGTTCTAAACAACGAGACTACCTATTATTGGCGATTGAAAGTCAAAGCTAATAATAACTGGTCTGATTGGAGCTATACATGGTACTTTACCGTAGATTTGAGTTCGCAGATCCCTGTGAATCCAAATCCGTCAAACGGTGAAACAATTACCGATACCACACCGCAATTGGACTGGGAGGATATTAACGGAGCAAAGAATTATCAGATCCAGGTGAATACGGAAAGCGATTTTACAGGAACGGTGATAGCGGATGATGATACCCTAACATCATCGGAATATCCGATAGAAACAACGCTCAGTAATAACACCACCTATTACTGGCGGGTACGGGTTAAAAATGAAGAAGATGTCTGGGTAGGCTGGAGCGGTACATGGAGCTTTAAAGTAAAAGTTGATTTACCTACAAATCCTAATCCTGCTAATGGGGCTAATATAATATATACAAAACCTTTCCTTAATTGGGATGATGTTTTAAACGCTACTGGCTATCACATACAGTTGAATACTCAGAGTGATTTCAATGGTACAATGCTTGCTGATAATAACAACCTCACTTCTTCTCATTATCAGTGTGGGACAACATTGTCTTTTGATACAACATATTACTGGCATGTTAAGCAGAAGAATATTGATGGAGTTTGGGGAGATTGGAGCAGTACATGGAGTTTTACTGTAGTAAATTATTTTGCTAAAAGTTATGGAGGATCAAGTTACGAACAAGCAAAATCCATACAACAAACTTCTGACGGTGGGTATATTGTTGCCGGACAGACAAGATCATTTGGAGCTGGAAGTGATGATTTTTGGATACTTAAGCTTAATTCAACCGGAGATATATCCTGGCAAAAAACATTTGGTGGAACCAGTAACGATTATGTATATTCCATTCAACAAACTTCTGATAGTGGATATA
>CAYUAV010000573.1:0-3053 GCA_964442665.1 uncultured Bacteroidales bacterium | reverse complement strand
ATTAAGAAACATCACTATTGAAGCTTCCATTTTAACCGGATCAAACTTGACAATTTCGTAGGCTTTTTTTAGATTCGCAGTTAAATATTTTGTTATCAGCTGTTTAAGATTTTCCGGGAGAGCTGTACTATTTGACTGAGTAAGATCAGTGAAAGTTCGTAAATTTACCGTAGCATCGCGACGCTGAGCCATTTCACCGGCAGCAATCGATAATTTTTTATCCAGGTCTTCAAAATCGCTTTCGCTAATACAATATTTCAATAATCGCAGTAAAGCCCTGCATCGCTTTATAGCTTTCCGATACTCGTGAATGCGCGATTCGACATGAAATTCCGTATTGTACTGCATGGCCAGTGAATCTGTAATTTCCCTGACTATAATATCACGAATGGAAAAGGCTGTCTGATCCTGAACTTTCAGCGTTTTTCTCAAAAAATTTCTAACAATACAAATGTATTTTGTAAGCCAGCCGAACATGATTAAGCCAGTTTTAAGCTTTTGTGATATAATAATGAACTAAAGTTAATCTATGTTAACATATTCTTAATACAATTATATCCTGATATGAAATCTATAATACGCTTAAAGGCTGGTGAACAAAGTAATAACCTAATTATCCGGGAAAATCACAAGAACTACATGAAAATATAATTAACGTATCAAATATTGATGCTTATTATACTATAGGTTAAATATCTCATTCAACTTTTTTATTTTTAAACCGTTTTAAAGTAAACGTAAATACTATGAGAGGAGCTTCCCCCGTTTTTTTTCTTATCATTTTTGCATTTCTGCTCATTATTGATGCTTATACATTCCGGGGAATCAGAATATTAACTGCTTCTTTCAATCCTGTGCTTCGAACCATACTGTATATTGTATACTGGTTGATACCGTTGATTATAATTGTTATGGTTTTATTCATGCGTTCGGATTTCAGGGAATATATGACCACCCGGAAATTCAAAATATTGTATTTTCTGATGGGGTTCTTCGTATTGTTCTATATTCCCAAACTGGTATTCATGGCTTTTCAGTTGGGTACTGATGTTATAAGATTGGTAGGATGGGTGTTTTCAAAGTTAAGTCAACCCGATACACGAATTGCCGAAACAGCCGCGGCTATGTCGCGTTCAGCTTTTCTGACACGTGTAGGAATTGTGGTTGCTTTCATTCCTTTTATATCTATTATAGAAGGAATATGGAAAGGAAGATATAATTATAAGATTAAAAATGTAAAATTTCATTTTGATAATCTGCCTGCTGCATTCGATGGTTTCAGAATACTTCAGATTTCGGACTGGCATATTGGTAGTTTTCTGGGTCATTACGATAAAGTTGAAGAAGCTGTCGAAATGGTCAATTCTCAGAATGCGGATATCATACTATTTACCGGAGACATTGTCAATAATGTAGCCGTCGAGCTCAAAGAATTTATTCCGGCGGTTCGTAAATTAAAATCGCCACATGGCGTATATTCCATATTGGGAAATCATGACTATGGTGAATATGTAAGCTGGGAGAGTGAAGAAGCCCATGCTCAAAATATGCAGACACTATTCAGCTATCAGAAAGAGGCAGGTATGAAGCTGCTGCGAAACGACTCGTTTACTATTGAAAGAAATGGTGAAATTATCGGAATTGCAGGGGTTGAAAACTGGGGTTTACCTCCTTTCCCTCAATACGGCGATCTGAATAAAGCACTTCAGAAAATACGGGAAATCCCGTTTAAGATTCTTATGTCACACGATCCGTCACATTGGGATGCCAAAGTACTTTATAAAACCGATATCGACCTCACGCTTTCTGGTCATACACACGGTATGCAGTTTGGTATAAATATTCCCGGAATTAAATGGAGTCCTGTTAAATGGAGATACCCTCGATGGGCAGGATTATATGAGGAAGGCAAACAAAAGTTATATGTGAATGTTGGTATAGGATATATCGCATTCCCTGGCAGGGTTGGATTTCTTCCGGAAATTACTGTTTTTGAACTGCATCGCAGTTAGTAATTATCTTTCAGGTACAAAGGCTTTTTCCTTATTTTCATCGAAACATTATTATTGCCGAATTCCTAACAATTTTACATTGCCGGCGTAAAAAATAATAAAATTTCGGAGATGTTTCTCAGGAAGATCTTGTTACTATTTATTCTGTCGTTTTTTTTGGCTGAATTTGGCGTGAAAGCCCAAAATCGTTCTGAAAATGAAGCCCTGACTATCGATACGCAAAAGACTTATAAATCGAGAGATTACAGTATCGATAAGTTCAGAATTCCATTCAGGAAGCGTGTTAAGCAGAAATATGCAACAATTCGGGCCCGGATGGTAAGTAAACGGGAGATCAGACAAAAGAACAGGGCTATTGAAAAAGACGCCAGGATTGAAATAAGAGAAAGCCGAAAGACTAAACGCGAACAAGCCAAAACACTTGCCAGACAGGAACGGGAAAGAAAAAAGCAGCAGGATGCCCTCTTAAGATCAGTTGAAAAGACCAGGATTGAAAATGAAAGAATTCTTTTAGATAATGAGCAGGAAGCACTGAAAGTTCAAAGGGAATATCAGCGGCAAAGTGAAATGATAGCGCAGGAAAATGTTGAAATTCTTGCTAAGATGAATACGGAGTCACCCGGACAAAAATCTGATTTTCGCAGACAGGACCGAAAGTACAACCGGGAGATCAAAAGAAATAAACGGTTGGCTGAAAAAGAGGAAAGACTGGTTCAACAAGAACAGGCTTATATTATCAGGTACAATGAAAAAGTGCGTCAGGAATTGCAGGAAAACAGACTTTCGGAGTCCAGGCAACAGGACAGATACAGCAGAGAAGTTCAGAAGTATAACCAGGGTGTATTTGAGCAGCAGCAAACACTTTATGAACAAATAGCCAATGCCGGCTCAAAATATAACAGGAGAATAAACCGGATAAATGCCCGTGAAGATGCCAGGATTATAAAGGAGAGGGAAAAAAGGTTCCGGAATGCGAAGCGACAAAGCAATGAGATTGCCAGGTACAATGAGGAAATTCTGGCCAGGGCCGAAAAAGAGAAC
>CAYUAV010000572.1:0-3054 GCA_964442665.1 uncultured Bacteroidales bacterium | reverse complement strand
GTTCTCTTTTTGTTCTTTGTCATTCTTGGTTCTGCCACCAACCTTTCTGATGTTATTACATTTTCCGATATGATGATTCTTGGTCTGGCATTTCCAAATCTTATCGGGTTAATAATTCTTAACAAAGAAATTAAACAGGATCTGACCAGTTATACATGGAAGAGAAAGTCTTATGTTTAATAGCGCTGAGATAAGTATATGCATCGGAATGAATGGCTAAAAGGAATATTTTCTTTTTCAAAATCAGAAACCCGGGGAATTATTGTCCTTCTGATTATCATTGCAGTGCTTCTGATTATCAGGTTAGTGATGTATAGCAATATAAAAACTTATGAACTCCAATCATACATTTCTTCTGATACAGCCTTAGTAAGGGAAGCCGATGGATATAGGCATGGAGGGGTAAGTTCATATTATTCTGAGAGAAGTTATATACGCAGAAATACCATGATTGTCGATCCGAATTCAGCCTCGTACAGCGAATTAAATGCAATTGGAATACCTTCGGCAGTTTCCAGGAACCTTATCAGGTATCGTGAAAAAGGAGCCGTGTATTATTCAATCCACGATTTGTTGAAAGTATATGGCTTTGATTCATTGTTACTGGCGACTTTTAAAGATGCTTTTATTTTTAATCCGAAGAGGGATTTGTCTCATAGTAAAAATGAAAGAACCGGATTTTTACCGGTTGAACTTAATAGTTCAGACACGGCAAGTCTGGAAAAATTACCCGGTATAGGTCCGGTACTTTCAACGAGAATTATTAAGTATCGAAACCTTCTGGGAGGTTTCTATTCACCAAAACAGCTAACAGAAGTGTATGGCATTGACGATAGCTTGTTTACATTTCTTATTCCCTTTATCGATTTAGATACATTTTCTGTTCGCAAAATGAATATAAACGCCATTACACTCGAAGAACTTGAACGTCATCCTTATTTAAATAGATATCAGGCGAAGGCAATAATGAGTTATAGGCGACTAATTGGTCCGTTTACATCTGTTAATCAGTTAGTTAATAATTATTTAATTCCTGAGGAAACCTATTATAGGTTGCTTCCATATCTAACTGTAAACAATATCGGATCGGAGTAATAATTTGTTTTAAATACGTATTTTTATTAGAAAATATTCTCTAATTTTATGGAAATCAAAATTGACTATTATATAATAGTGCCGGTATTATTAGCGAATCCTGGATTATTACTTCGCATAATTTTTAAATGAATTAATTTGGTAAATACAATCGGCTGTAATAAATTTGCGGCTCATTTCACTAAACATCTGTATACTATGATTATAGTTCCTGTTAAAGAAGGGGAAAATATTGAAAGAGCATTAAAAAAGTTCAAAAGAAAATTCGAGAAGACTGGTGTTATCAAAGAACTCAGAACTCGCCAGGCTTTTAAAAAACCTTCGGAAAAAAAGAGAGATGTAGTCAAGAAAGCGATATACATCCAGCAATTGCAGCAGAGTGAAGAATGATGAACAATACTTAGGGATAATCCAGGAAAAAGGAACCGGCCAGAACCTAACATTTATCCCTGAGTATGGACGCATTAGAGCAATTTATAAATTACATAAAAATTGAGAAGCGATACTCCCGCCATACAGTGAGGGCGTACTTAGATGATATTTCACAATTTAAAGCTTTTTATCAAAATCATTTCTCCAATTCTGATTTAGTTCTGGTTACACAAACCGAAATTCGCGAATGGGTTATACAAATACTTAATCATGGAATTTCGGCACGTTCATTAAGGCGAAAGATCGCGTCACTTAATTCATTCTATAAATTTTGTCTCAGAAGCCGCTTGATATCAACAAATCCTGTTGAGGGAATTATTCTTCCCCGAATTGATAAAAAGCTCCCCGAGTTTATCAAAGAAACAGCAATAGATACCATATTTGAGGAACAGCAATTCAAAAATAATTTTTCAGGTATTCGCGATCGTTTTATACTTGAATTGTTTTATGCAACAGGTATGCGGCTGTCCGAATTAATCAACCTCACAGATGATAGTTACAATGATCAGAAAGCCGAACTCAGGATTTTAGGAAAGCGAAATAAGGAACGGATTGTCCCCTTTACTAATAACATTATTCAGTTAATGGCCGATTATCAAAAAGCCAGGTTTGAAGAATTTGGTCAGCTTTCCCATAATTATCTCATAGTTAATGATTCCGGTGCTCCTGTTTATAGCAGGATGATACAGCGGATTGTACGCAGGCATTTAAATAAAGGAACAACGCTCGATCAAAAGAGTCCGCATATACTAAGGCATACTTTTGCCACACATATGTTAAATAACGGAGCCGATCTGAACGCGGTCAAAGAACTGCTCGGACATGCAAATCTTGCTGCCACTGAGATTTATACGCATAATACATATGAGAAACTTAAATCTATATATAAACAAGCTCATCCAAGAGCATAAATCATGGAGGGTTATATCATGAACATTAAGATTAATTCGCTGAGGTTTTCACCTACCAAGGAGTTAGAAAGTTTTGTTAAAGGTAAGATCAAGAAGCTTAGCTTATTTTATGATGAGATAATTGACGCTGAAGTTTTTTTAAAATTGGAAAATACCCAGAATCTGAAAAATAAAGTTACAGAAATCAGGCTTGAAATTCCCGGGAGCGAGCTTTTTGCCAAAAAACAGAGTAAATCATTTGAAGAATCAACCGATAATGCAATTAATGCCATAAAAAGACAAATTACCAGGTATAAAAATAAGAGGAAACGCGCGTAGACAGGGCCTTCCAAAAAACCAAGAATTATTTTGTGATATGAAAAAAATATTTCATACATTTGCCCACCGATTTCGGGGGGGTAACTCCCGAAATCGTCGTTCTTTAAAGGTTCTGCCGATGTAGCTCAGTTGGCCAGAGCAGCTGATTTGTAATCAGCTGGTCGGGGGTTCGAATCCCTCCATCGGCTCAATATTATTGGGGAGATACCAAAGTGGCCAACTGGGGCAGACTGTAAATCTGCTGGCGTATGCCTTCGGAGGTTCGAATCCTCCTCTCCCCACAGGAGTTTTAAGTTTA
>CAYUAV010000571.1:0-3061 GCA_964442665.1 uncultured Bacteroidales bacterium | reverse complement strand
CTGAAAAGATGCGTTCTGCTTTTCTTATCGGCGGAGCTATAGGACTGACAGCATTTATGCTGACAGGACTGAATTCATGGCCTGTTGCTGAATCCTATGCAGTTAATACCTTGTCAGAAAAGGTCCAGGCCTTTGGTTATAATTATGATGAGGTCTATTGCAACAAGGACATAAAATTCTATCTTACACCCATAGAGGAAATAATGTATGATACAACAATCCCTTCAAAATATCTAGATATAGAATATATTTCTGAAAGTAACATAAAATATATTGCATTTTATTCTGTCAGAGATGAAAATAAAATACTATACTTCAGTAATTATTGCAAAGAAAAATACCTTTTGAACTTGAATAATCATATAATAGGTTTAACATGTAAATTACCCTAATTTAATTTTATTTCTCAGAAGCTATAATCTACAAATACATAGAAATTCTTCGTACCATTTTAATTTCATATTTTTTATATAATAAATAAGTTTTGCCAACCGAGGCCTATTACTAATAGAAAAATCCAATCCCCCTGATTTATTATAGAAATAAATTTCTTTTATTTTGAATTTGTACCTTCTTAATAGTTCATTTAATGTAAATGGTGTATAGTAAACAGTATGTTCAGAATTTACATAAGGACTGTTAGAAAACCACGCCATAAATATCCTATCTGGTGTAAATGGATTTGGAGTTGTGATGATCAAGACACTATCCCTTTTCATATACCTTTTAATACTCTGCAGTGCCAGACCAGGGTTAGAGAGGTGTTCTATAGTCCCCCCCAATATAATGACATCAAATTTTATGTTACCCAGGTTTAAATTTTCGATATCCTGACAAATTATGTTATAACCTCTTTTTTGAAGTTGTTTCACCTCACGTTCTAAATAATCTACACCTAGAACATATTTCGCATTTTCTAAAATTTTTAAATGAACAGAATTCTTCGATTGTATCGCTTTTATCGTATGATCTATGCATCCTAAATCCAAGACACGCTTCCCCTTAACTAATTTTTCTATAAAAATAAGTTTATCATCTAACTTTTTAAATTTCATTGAGAATTTATATATATCAATGTTTTAATGATTAACGATTGTTTAAATGTCTATAGAAGTTAATTAATACACAATAGGCATAGTATGCAGAATAAGTCAAGATCTTTTATAAATTTCCACCTTTTCATTCTCGTATATCTTTTCTAAATAAGTAAGTTTATCAGGATTAAATTTACCATTGCTTATCTTCTTTTCATTATAACCAAAATATACATATTTTATATCGTATTTTTCCATAATGCTCAGTTTTTCGCCGACGTCTGTTTCAGCAGAATAGAATATTTTCTGATCACTCGCCTTTGATTCTGGATAAGAATACATCATGATATGCCCGCCTATCAAGGTCTTTTTGTCAGAGTAAAAAGGAAGGAACGACCCAATCTCAAATGAAGATAAAACGGTCCCGGGTTCCTGGGTCTTTAGATATTTCATGGCCTCCACGTCTTCCACAGAGTAGTACTTATCATAAAGATTTACTGGTTGTAACTTGAAGAAAACGTTTAGATTTATCATAGCCAGAACTAGTAAGGAAGGTAATGAGAATACAAAAAGCACTGTTAATACCTTTGAATAATTTATACGATATCTCTGTGAAAATTCTAATATTCCTTTGGAAACTATTATGGACATAGGAAGCATTATGAAATGCAAAAGCCTGAAAGGAAACCACAACGGGAACAGCCGTGCATACTCGCTAGGGAACACAGAAAAAACAAAAAAAATCAAAAACCATAACGATACAAATAAAGTAGTATCTTTTTTAGATTTTCTGAAGGTCTCTATTACAAGTTTTAAGAATAGTACTAGTAAAGGCAATTTAAAAATTATTGAATATTGATTAAAAAACTGTGTAATCAGTATTAAATCAGCCCCGAGATAATCTTTTAAAGCCATATTCTGAGAAAAGCTTATAGATTCGGAGAATTGGGTTGTTGAAAAGAGTAAAATCGAAACTGCCCAAAATAAAATAAACACACCCCTTTTATTTTTACAAAGTTTAGATAATTTTGAATTGAAGAAGTATACTACAAAAACCAACGGAATACCCAAGGCTAATATGTTTGAGTATATGGTCGCACTACCATATAAGGGAGATTGTGCAGACAGGTTAAAGAAGAAAGGTTTTTGTAGATACGCTAATATATAAGGTATGCTAAACGGAACAGAAACAAGAATCGTTTTTATAAACTTTAGATATTCTGACTTGACAAATGCATATATACCCATTATTAGTGCAAAACCGACCGCATGTATCGGATAAAATATATAACTAACTCCAAAAAGTATCCCAGGGATTAGATAACTTTTGTTTGATTTACTCTTTATAAAGAACAAAACCGCCAGATACCCAATTGTAAGCGGAAGTGTGTAATAGGTTATGTTAGCCAGAGTCCATATATTTATCCCACTTCCTATTATATCATAAAACAGCGCATAAGCAGATGATGACAGAACCGGGTTTGAGAAATTTAATAACGTCAAATACAATATCCCACCCATACCGCTGGTGAAAACGAAGATGAAATATGCTATAGATCGGGTCCTTTTATCTGTAAGTTCTCTTATTATGTAGAATGTTACAATCAGGTATGTAAACGTGAAAATGAACTTTGCTAAAACGAATATTATGAAGTAATTTATATTAAGAAAGTATGAAATTAAACCTAAGAAGACAAATACAAAAGGTGAGCTACTTGGATTGTGAAATACGGTCCCTTCATTTTCTGTCATCCAAGGGCTTTGAAACTCCCACTCTACGGATTTCATCAAAGACAATCTGGTCCCATCTTCACCGCTTCCGTTAAATATATAGCCTTCTGGGGAAAAATAGCCAAGTATAACATAATATAAGGGATTCAAAGAAGAGATAAACAATATTACTATTAACCATTTGGTTTCTGGGAGAAGCTTACGCCAATTCATATTATTCAAATATTATAATTAGTATATGTTTTTAAGTTTTTAATTCAATCTAAACTCTATGAAAATTTCAATTATAGGAACTG
>CAYUAV010000570.1:0-3073 GCA_964442665.1 uncultured Bacteroidales bacterium | reverse complement strand
CTATTGCTGCATGCAGCTTCGAGCGAGCGGATCACAGCTTCGATACCCGATACTGCAAGAGCATCAGTCAGAGGATTGGCTTTTACGGAAAGGTACGATTCCATGAGCTGTGTAAAAGCATCCATGCCGCTGGCCGCAGTCAGTTCCGGCTGACAACTGTTTGAAAGTAGCGGATCGACAATGGCAATATCGGGAACATAGTTATCGTGACGCAGTGATTTTTTAAATCCCTTTTTCCCGAACTCTGAGATCACAGCATTTTTTGTGGCCTCACTGCCGGTACCGGCTGTTGTGGGGACGGCAATCAGAGGCAGGCGTTTTCCCGAAGGTTTTTGAGTTCCGACATCCTCTAGATACGACCTTACGGAACCTTCTTCCATTAACATGGCCGCAATGGCTTTTCCGGCATCCAGCACGCTTCCTCCGCCCACCGCTATTACCAGTTCAATATTGCTCTTTCTGTTGAGTTCAACAGCAGCATCAATAATGGAGGGTGAGGGTTCACCGCTCACCGGATAGCGGATCCAGGTACAGTCCGATTGTTTCAGTAAAAGCTCAATGGTCGATCGTATGGCAGGTATTTCAAACGATTTGCCACCCGTTATAAGCAATACGCTTTTCCCGTAAATCGGAACCAGCTTTTCCAGCTTTTGCACCGATCCGTCGCCAAAATAAAGGACCGGCAGCTTTGCCAGCGAAAAAGAGGAAATAAGGTTTACCATTGCTTTTTATCGAGCGGACAAAGTATTTTATGTTTTATTCCCTCACGGGGTTTTGCCATCCAGCCGGCCACGGTATCCCTCCATTTCAGGTAATGAGGAGTTTCTTTATGAGCTTTGGAAGCCTCTTCCGATTCCCAGGCCTCGTAAAGCGTGAATTTCACCGGATCGGCAGCATCCTGGAGAACATCGAAACGGAGGTTTCCGGGTTCTTTGATTGACCCGTAATGGTTTTCGATACTGGCTTTAATGAAATCCTGAACTTTTTCAGGTTTCACCCAGACGTGTACAAAGGTTACAATCATACTTTTACAAATTTTCTTATGACAAGTATAAAAAATCCTGTAAGAAAAAACCACTTAAAATGCATCGTTGAGATTTAAGATCCAAAAAAGTTTTCAGATATATATTTCATTCACCGGTTACGGATAAACATAAAACCTGTGTACAGGAATATGGCTGTAATAACGATGCCGAATATAAATCCGAAGGTAACGGCAAAATACGCTGAAAAAATGTAGGTACGGTCTTCGAACCTGTAAAACAGTACATCGTATACCGACCTGATAATCAACAGCAGGCCGACACACAGGAACAATACATGAAATACAATATAGAGGATACGGGCGGTCAGTGAGTTGTTCAGTACTTCCGTCAACGTGTAGCGTTCGGCAACATAATTCCTGGACGGGAAATTCCCTCCCCGGGCCTTATTTTCGCCCATACGTTTTCTGATCATGGCTGCTTTCTGAAGCATCATGGCTTCATCGACTGAATGCGGATGCTCCGTTAAATACTGATAGGCGTTCTGAAGAATAACAAAGTATTCATGGGCACGGTCCGATGTATTCACATCGGGATGCAGTTCCTTTGCCATTTTGCGATAGGCAGCTTTAATTGTCTCCTGATCGGAACCGGGTTTTACCCCTAATATTTTACAGCAAACCAGGTACAAGATTGTAAAAATTATCCTACTTAAAGTTATAAATAATTGGCGAATTGACCATTAGGGGATGTTGATAATTATGCTTTATCAGTATATTTATTAAAGGCGAAAATGGAAGAAGCCGGAAGCTCTTCGTCTTTGCTTATTGGTAGTACTCATGCGGGTAAATTTCGTCGCATATGTATTCTATCTCCCGAATTAACTCGACAGATGGGATGAATTGTATTGTATTCTTCTAACCACGGGTTTAAGCCCTTCAGACCTTTTTCAGAGATATTTATGCAGTCTGAAAGGTTTTTACACGTCAGGGATTCATAAAAAACAAAATTAAACGCAGCCCCGGCAGGCGATCGAAATAAATATTAAAAAGACACACCCCCTGTCACTTCGTTGTACTTTGTGACTTCCCCCTCTCGAGAGAGTAATTTCCTTTATATTGACAAATTATATTGTTCATAATAACTGTCATTCTCAATTATCAGTCTTACATTTAAAAGAGGCCGGGTTTTTTCAATCGACATGAAAAAGAACTTTTAGATCATGACCGAAAGCAATAAATAAACAACGCACATTTTAAAAGAACCTACATGACGACAAAACCCTTTGAATTAAATCAAAAATACCTTCCGTCGCATATAAACAATTACCCCTGAATAAACCTGAAAGTTGCGACGGTTTTCACTTTGTTAACCTAACCCCCGGCCTGAAGGCCGGGGCTACAGACATACCAGTCCTACGGACTTTTTTCTGAAGGATTTATTAGACCTAAAAGATTTTTACATATTGGGGAATTATAAAAAACAAAATTGAGCGCTGGCCCGGCAAGCGATCGAAATAAATATTAAAAAGACACACCCCTGTCATTTTTACCTCACTCTCACTCTCACACTCACACTTCTTCCTGTAAACATCGGGGTTACTTCATACATTGTTCAGTAAAAATAGCTTGTATATTTTCGATACCGGTGAATCGAATACTGTACTTCGTGACTTCCTCCTCTCGAGAGGGGAAAGAGTGGGTGTGTATGTCATACCTGTATCATTAAAACGGACCCTAAGGCACCAGGGGATAATAGATCCGCTTCTCCCACAGGGTTGTATCGGGTTCCTCTTCGGGTGATTTCAAATAGACTTCCCAGATCAGTGAATCCCGTTTGAGGTTATGGTTCGTAATGTATTTTTCCACTTTCCTGTAAGGCTTTTCGCTGTCGTAACGTCCCCAATGGATTACCGAGACCGCTTTTCCCGCGGGTAATTCAAAATAGCTGTATTCTTTCCATCCCCAGGTTTTTTCGGGTATCGGATACCCGACTGCAAAGGTCGCAAGGCTGTCCGGGTTCCATTTGAAGAAAATTGTAAACGGATTACCCTCTGCTTTAATATTTCGTTTTACCAGGTATGCGGTAAG
>CAYUAV010000569.1:0-3076 GCA_964442665.1 uncultured Bacteroidales bacterium | reverse complement strand
AACTTATCTGTTCCAAAACGCTCATGACAATGATTTAAAAGTTTGAGAAACTTCCCTTTCGACTGATCAAAGGGCTCCTTACTGATGGTAAGTTTATTTAGCAACAAGTATATAATCATAGTAATCCGGGCAATTCTGCCATTGGCATCATAAAATGGATGGATATAGGCAAAATGCTGGTAAAACCTTAATACGTTTTCTACCGGATCACCCCTTGCTCCAAGCCATGCAAATGCTTTATTTAAATCATCCTCTATTCTATCAGCTGGAACTCCTTTAAATTTACTCTCCAGACTCCGCTGTTTGGGACCGCCAAATAAAATCAATCCCCCACCGGGATCAGATGTTTTACGGTATTCTCCGGCATTATGTAAAATATCCCGATAAATAAAGTGATGAATTATTTTGGCAAAAGTCCTGAAAAGTCCGGGATAACCGGATTTATCTACTGATTTAAGTTCTTTACAAATTTCAGGGATGAAATTTGATTTCTCGATGTTTCTAAAACGTCTTTTTATCTCGGCAAAAGCTGCTTCCGATATGTAATGATGCTCGGTCGCAAAATCCTTCAGCAGGTCTGCGAGATGATCTAATTCGGATTTGGGAATCAATTCTTGAAGGTGTTATTTATCTGGGGAATATTCGTATAACTGTTCTCAAACTGCTTTTTATATTCAGCAAAGGAAGGATAAACCATAATATCTTCAGTCTTGCCGGATTTCATATCTGTAGTGAAAGAATAATCCAGCAGGGTTAGTACCGGGTGAAATGGCTTATTGTAAAGATCAATTGGGAAATTTTTCGCAAAGGATAATCCGGAATAGTAGGCTTTCATCTTCGATTCACTGATCGTCTGATTCTTTGGCGTCTCGATCCAGGGATCTTCCGAATGGGTCATTGTGGAAAGAGAAATTGCATTTAACGGCGAGTAACAATCCAGAATAAAATCGATAAACTGTTTTTCGGATTCTGAAAAATCATATTGAACATTTTCCGCCGGTGGTATAGGTGAGTTGGCAAAGCCTTTATACGAATGATATACTTTTGTATTGACCGGACCATATTCCCATTTTTTAAAGGCATCCGGAACATACAAGTCACTAGACACCAATCCCCAGGCTTTGATGTAGTAGAGCAGTTTCTGCAGCTTCATCGGCGTCACCGGGTAGGGCTTTCCCTTGTGATACTGAGTGACATAGGACGCTATTTTGATGATATTTAACATATTTATCATTCTATTTGTTAATATTTTACATAAACAACCTATCAAATACAACAGTATAAGTAGTGATCATGACTAAAACAGAAAACTTGACATAGCGTGTTTTATATTAATCCTACAACCAACTCATTAAAATTCTCCGGCTTCAGCTTATCGAATTCGCTTTGGCTAACTTTTAAATAATTCCAGATCTTTTCGGTTAGCTCTGTTGCATTCTCACACCAACATTGAGCAGCCTGGTCTTTCATGGCTACATCAAGGTCTTCACGTCCTTTTGTCTCGATTACCCAATAGTCATCATCGGACAATTTCACGATAAAGTCCGGGAAGTAATTGCGGATGTTTGCCCGTGTATCGGTATATGCGATGCTGAATCCAAACTGAAACGGCAATTTGGCAAACGCCACAACATCCTCCGCCTGATCCAGAAACTTCGCATAATCCCGCTCAAATTCATTGTCACAGGCAACATAGTTGAAAACCGTTTTTGGTGAATCCAGCAACAATCTCGAATAGGGAAACGGGTCAGTTGAGGACAGCATCTTAAGGGGTGTCAGCAATTCCGGGTGAACCTCTTTGACGATTTTATTCCTCAGCGCCTTCTCAAATTCTTTACAAACCACATAACTTGCCACATTGGTGCTCATCGCCTTGATTATCCTCGATTCGGACAGATCAATCTCTTTCCCGAAAGCGACATACTGAAAGAATTCTTTTATCTTAGGCGCCAGCGCTGCAAACTGGGATGGAAGTTTCAAATCATGGGCAATAAGCTTGGCATAGTATCCAATTACCTCTTCCGGGGTTTGCGCCGGTGGAATTTCATATTCCCGCTCAAACAGTTTCTCTTTTGTCAGAATATCAATACCCTCATAGATAAACGTTTTGATATCCTCGCTTTTATCCACGATGGGAAGCGGATTGACTTTGAATGATCGGACATGCATGGGCTTTTTTTCCGATCATTAAAAGTAAATCCGCTTACCAAAGGGGATATAATAGAGTTTTCTTTCTGATTAAAGACGGTGACAACTCCGGAATACCGATATCTTTGTCTTTCTTCTCATCCATCGGCATGATCGTGACAATCTGCAGTTTGTCTTTGCCGATCTCAAAGGTATCAAACTTCAGGTCTTCCATGCGCTCAAGGTCAGAGACAAACTCCAGGAACGCCCGGTTACCGATGATGTCCACATGTTCGCGATAGCTGGTGTGCAGACTTCGAAACATCAGCCGTAATCCTCGCCCGATGGTCTGTTCCGGCAATATATTTGCCTTCGCCGTATAGGGTCTCAAACCGACCACTACGGTGACATTCTTGACATCCCAGCCCTCGCGCAGCATCAGGACGCTGACAATCGCATTTACGGGCGAATCATCCTCATCCACTTCACGGGATTTCTGACGGGCTTCATCCAGATCTTTCACTGAAATATCACCCGACCGGTTGGTATGAATCACCAACGTTTTAGCGCCGGTAAACTCCGATGGATACTTACGCTGCAGCCAGTCAGCCACCTCATCGGCTTCAGCGGTGCTATTCATCATGACAAACAGGATTGGTTTGTGCTGTAACGGCTTCAACTGCTCGGAATATTCCTTCCAGCGCTCCACCCCGGCAATCAGAAAGCCTTTATACTTGACCGTAACCAGGTCAGATTTTGCTTCTTCGATTTTGGAGACACCTTTGACCGGGTATTTTACAATTTGGTCTAAGATCGCCTGCTTCAGTGGGTAATCGAAAACCGTCCAGGCGAACAGCGAGCCTTTGGAATAACGCGGTGTCGCTGAGTAATCAAGTTGAGCGGCAACCGGGCGGTTCTCGTGAATACGCCGGATCACTTTATTCCATTC
>CAYUAV010000568.1:0-3076 GCA_964442665.1 uncultured Bacteroidales bacterium | reverse complement strand
AAAATTAGAGATAAAAACTTCTGCATCGTCTTTTGAGATTTCATAACCCCTATTTTTTATTTCACTAATAATTTTATCTACTGTAATCTCAGAGGTTTCTTCAACACTTGGCTCTGGAATCGTTTTCTCTTTCGATCTTAAAGGCTCCTTTATGGCGGGTTGCCCTACTTTAGATGTTATTTCATCCCAAAATATACTGATATCTTTAACATCCCCCTTAAATCTTACATATGTTTTATTCTCTTCGCTAAGAAGCGTTACTGAATTGCTTTTTTTTGCATCTTCTGAAGCTCCAGACTCAAAAAAGTGAATTAAATAAGTTTGAAGTGGAAATTGTATATTTTGTTTTGTTGGGTTATTGGGGTGAGGTATAGTGTATTAGATTTGTTGGTAAAGATAGTGTTGCAAAAAAGGTTAGCCTGTATTCTTTTGTCGAATGGTGTTTATGGAATGCCCTGGACGATATGACAAATTTTCAAAGAAATTTCAGTACCGGAGAAGTTGAAATAATAGGATCAACAATTTACCATAAAACCGAATATCGCGAGCGGAGGAATCATTTTGCATTTTACACGGTGAATTCACCGGTAAACGGGTTCGATACCGATCGTGAAAGTTTCCTGGGTATATATAACGATTTTGATAGTCCGGATGCTGTAATGCATGACAGATCCTTTAATACTGAGGCACACGGATGGTCGCCAATTGCATCGCACAGGCTCGAGGTTGATCTGAATCCCGGAGAAACAAAAGACTTTGTATTCATTCTGGGTTATGTCGAAAACGAAGAAAAGAAGAAATTTGAAAGTCCGGGAACTATTAATAAAAAAACCGCACTGGAGATGATGCATCAGTTTGATTCATCTCAAAAGGTTGACACGGGACTTGAAACCCTGAAAAACTTCTGGGATAAGCTCCTGTCTGCTTATTGTCTGAAATTCGATGATCCGAGACTTGAGCGTATGGTGAACATCTGGAACCAGTATCAATGTATGGTAACCTTTAATATGTCACGCAGCGCTTCTTATTTCGAATCGGGAATCGGACGCGGTATGGGATTCAGGGACTCAAATCAGGATTTGATCGGATTTGTCCACCAGATACCTGAGAAAGCAAAAGAAAGAATTATCGATATAGCTTCCACGCAATTTGAAGATGGGGGAGCATATCACCAGTATCAACCCTTAACAAAAAGGGGAAATTCAGATGTTGGTGGTAATTTCAATGACGATCCACTCTGGCTGATTCTTTCAACCACTGCCTATATCAAAGAAACCGGCGATTTTACGATTCTCGATGAACAGGTACCCTTCGATCACGATCCGGAAAAGGCAAAATCACTTTTCGACCATCTCACAGTTTCATTCGATCATGTTATAAATAATCTGGGGCCACACGGATTACCACTTATTGGCCGGGCCGACTGGAACGATTGCCTTAATCTCAACTGTTTTTCCACTAATCCTGATGAATCGTTCCAGACAACTGAAAATAAAAGCGGTGGTAAAGCCGAATCGGTAATGATTGCCGGACTTTTTGTATTATACGGTGAGGATTATGCCAGGCTCTGTGATCGTATAGGAATACCTGATGAGGCAAAACGGGCCCGTAAGCATATCGCAAAAATGAAAGGAGCTGTGTTAAAACACGGTTGGGATGGAGAGTGGTTTCTGAGAGCTTACGATTTTTCAGGAAATAAGATCGGGAGCAGGGAAAATGACGAAGGGCAAATATTTATAGAATCGCAGGGCTTTTGTATTATGGCTGGTATTGGAGTAGAAGACGGAAAAGCAAAAAAAGTGCTGCAATCGGTAGAAGAACGACTTGCCTGTAAGTATGGGATCGTATTGAATAATCCTCCTTTTACGGCATATAAACTGAATATGGGTGAGATCACTACCTATCCTCAGGGATATAAAGAAAATGCCGGAATCTTCTGTCATAACAATCCGTGGATCGTGATTGCCGAAACCATACTTGGCAACGGCGATAAGGCGTGGGATTATTACCAGAGAATTTGTCCGTCATACCTTGAAGAGATCAGTGATTTACATAAAACCGAACCATATGTTTATGCACAAATGATTGCCGGTAAAGATGCCTATCGGCCTGGTGAAGCTAAAAACAGTTGGCTTACAGGTACCGCAGCATGGAATTTTTATGCTATCACCCAATATATTCTGGGTATTAAACCGCAATACGACGGGTTGGAAATTTCTCCCTGTATTCCTAAGGAATGGAAGCACTATACAATTAACAGGAAATTCAGGGGTGCTGACTATGAGATAATTATTAAAAATCCCAATGAGAAGAATTTAGGTGTCATGAATTTACTCGTTAACGGAAATAAGACACAAGGTTCTTTAATTCCGATTCAACCTGCAGGTACATTTAACCGGATTGAAGTGATTCTTGGGTAGATTGTGCTTTAATTTTGCTTGCTTAATTAAGGGATAGTAATGATTAAATTGTAATAATATGAAGTAATATACGATAGGAATGATACAGAAACACCTGAACAAAAAGTTACTGAGCGATCTGATTATAGGAACTAACGACCCTGCAATGAACTCTGATATCCTTGAAACCGAAGAGGTTAAATCAATGATGTACCACCAATGGAAGAATCCTCAGGAAGTACACATCACACAAAAACCCGACCTGAAAAAACTGTTTGATAAAATTAAAGAGAGGACCCATCCTGAGGTCACAACGAAATCGGTCACCACACAGTTCCTTATTACCGAAATCGAAGAACTTAAATTACACTATCGATCTCTCAGAAAAAGATTGGTTATTACTCTGGCAGTTGCTGCTACAATTGCATTACTTATTACAATTAGCAGTATTTTTATAATTGAACAAAACCAGGTTTTTAAGAAAACCTATACTGAAAATATTGCTCCAAAAGGACAAAAATCGCACATTATCCTTCCCGATGGTTCCAAGGTATACCTTAACAGCGGTTCTGTTTTGCGATATGATAATTTTTTTGGAAAGAAATACCGGGAGTTACAACTTTCGGGCGAAGCATATTTTGAAGTAGTTCACAATGAGAAACTTCCTTTTATAATTA
>CAYUAV010000567.1:0-3088 GCA_964442665.1 uncultured Bacteroidales bacterium | reverse complement strand
GCTTTAATAGCATAGCCTGTCTTACAGATTGTTAATATTGTTGATAAACATGTTAAGAGATTGGCAGAATACAGCAGTTAATTAGGATTCGACTTTTCGTTACTTTAATCAATCAATCCTTTCATACAGTCTCTTTTTTTAATTAAAGGTGGGAGATGTATGAAAAATAAAAAATTTTCCTTATTCTGGGGATTGATTGTTACAGAAAACATCGATTTTGGTAACGAGAAATTCATATCCCGTTTTGTTATCATTGTGGTAATAGGATTCATTCTATACTTATTGTTAAATCTAATAATTAAGTTATATGTGGTTTGGGGATGATGACTTAATTTTTAGATTTTACGAGCTAATATGTCAAAAACAAAAAATAGACTTTGAACTGGATCTAAAGGATATTCTGCGCAAATTAATTATTGGTGAGAGAGATTTTTATAGGCAAATAAAAAGAATCACAGGGACGACACCGAATCATTTTATTAATATATTGAGATTTTTCGGAGCAAAAGAGATGTTATTGTTTGATTATTCTCTTGACGAAATAATGTTTAGGATAAAAGTCGATAGTGAATCCTATTTTTACAATCGTTTTAAAGAATTTTATAATAATACTCCTCTTAGATATAAACAAAAAATAAGGGCTAGACAATCCATTTATTATAAGCTTAGCCTTGGTCGGAATCCAGACTTGTTTATGAAATATATTGAAATGTCAAAACTCTCTTCACGTAAATATTATAGAAAATTATTAGCTAAACGTGTTGCGGACTTTATAAGTTCTGATAAAGCCCATGACATATGGATCAATACATACCTAAGCGAGGTGCAAGACAGACACAAAAATCTTTTCATACTAATTTAAAATATGCTACTAAAGCTAACAAGGTGTAGAACGCATGGCCGCGTGTCGTCCCGCGCCGCGATTACAGCGCAAGATTCAAACTCAGATATAAAATGGCTTTACTTCACCGCGATACCTTGACAGTTAGAGAGCGGGACTTGTGGCACGGTGGATATGAACGTAGAAATGCTTAACTTAGAGCACTGAACAAAACGATTGGGTGTACGCGCGGCACGCGCCCTACACCCGACCGTTAGCGCCAAGCAAAAAAGCACACTACTCATGATCAAACTTATATAATATTGATTATTTTTGTGTTATGACTAAATACGATCAAATAATAGATAAGATTTTAAGAACTGTAAATTCAAAATATCCAGATTCTGAGATATATCTTTATGGATCACAAGCACGTGGAGATTCTAGAAAATATTCAGATTGGGATTTGCTAATTTTATTAAACTTAAAAAATATACCATTTGATTTAGAAACAGACATAATGGATGATTTTTATGATTTAGAATTAGAAACAGGAGAAATTATTTCACCCTTAATCTATTCCAAAAAGGATTGGACAGAAAATCATTCAATTACACCCCTATATGAGAATGTACAAAAAGAAGGGATCAGAATAAAATGACAGGTTCTAAAATCGACTTAATTAACTATCGTATATCCCGATCTTTAGATACATATAATGACGCTGAGATTCTGGCCAAAAATGAAAAATGGAATTCGACGATTAACAGACTTTACTATTCTGCATATTATGCAATAATGGCTTTACTTTTAAATTCAGACTTAAAACCAATTACTCATAACGGGACAAAATCCTTATTTTCAGAGCATTTTATTAAAACCGGACAAATACCTAAAGAATTTGGTAAAATCTATTCTCAGTTATTTTCATGGAGACAAAAGGGTGATTATGATGATTTGTTTGATTTTGACAAAGAAACAGTGATGCCATATTTTGAGCCGGTAAAGCAACTAATTAAGATAGTAAAAGAAAAAATAATAAGTTGAATTAAATATTGCCAGGCGCTAACACCGGGTAATAGCGCATGCCGCCGCCCATTTTGATAATTAACTGCAAAGCGATACATTAGTGAAAAAAAACGGGCGTTTGGTGCGTACGGATAAGAATGGCGGCACGACGCCATACCCGAGAACGTTAGGCCACATTTGAGACGACACATGACAACTTATGGGATTTAAAATAAAATTTTATAAAATGAAAAAATATCTATTTTCTTTACTTATAGCATTTAATAGTTTTATTTATGCACAAGATACAATGGAATTCACTGATTTATATGGTGATTATTTAGGACAAATACCTCCGGGTGACACACCCGTAGTTTTTGCACCAGGGATTGTTTCAACTGATTCTATCATCCAGCACAGTGCACCTGCGTTTTCTCCTGATGGCAATGAAGTGTTTTGGTGGGTAATTAGGAGTCCCAAAATCAGTAACGAAAAATGGACTTCCTGGGGTATGTCCATGCGCCGCGTTGGAGGCCAGTGGACTGCTCCATATGTCACTCCTTACTATGGGGGTGTTGCTTTTTCAACTAATGGTAAATGTCTCTATATACCGGGATTCTATCCAGAACATAAACCTAATGGACCTTATTATATTGAAAAACACGATGAAAGATGGAGTGAGCCAAAGAACCTAGGCATAGTCGCTCGCTTCCCCGAATTGAAGGGTGCTTCCAGTTTCTCAATTACACAAAAAGGTACAATCTATTTTAATGGTGACACTGCAGGAAATGAACAGATTAAAGATATCAATATCTATCGGACAGAATTTATCAATGGAGAATATACCAAGTTAGAACTATTGCCGCCCAACATCAATCTGTATCCTTACCAAAACATGTTTTCGTTTATTGCACCAGACGAGAGCTACCTTATTTTCACCTCTAACCGTAAAGGCAATTTAGGTGGTGGTGACTTATATATTAGTTTTCATGATATAGACACTGATACATGGACTGACCCTATCAATATGGGAGAACCCATAAATTCAAAGGCGGAAGAGCGGTACCCAGGCCTGTCCCCTGATGGAAAATATCTTTTTTTTACACGTTTAACCCGTTCATGTTTTCCCGATTTTGACCATGATATTTTTTGGGTTAGTACTGAGATTATTGACAGATTAAAAGAAAAGTATAATATCAAAAAATGTCGAGTAGGTAAAGGGGATTCTCACCCCTAAACCTTCTATGTTGTAATCCAAAT